>JADFOB010000092.1 GCA_022563055.1 Planctomycetota bacterium | reverse complement strand
CTCTCTTCGAGCCGCCGCAGCAGTGGATTGCTAATACGCAGGAACAACCAGGCTCCACCCAGGACGAACAAGAGCGCAACGCCTCCGCTGATGATTCCAGCTCGTACGAAGGGGGCGCGTATTTCCGCCAGGTCGATCTTCGCCACGACGCCGATGTCGAGGCCTGTCACCGGCTCGTGAGCCGCCAGGACTACTTCTCCGCGATAGTCCAGCCCCGTCAGCGTTCCCGATTCACCCAACAGCGCCCGCCGCATCGGCTCCCCCAACTCAGAGGTGAACGGAATTGGCTTGGGGTTTTCGAGGTCATAGTGACGGTGACTCAACAGGAAGATGATCTTGTCCCCCTCACGCCGGGCCAGGGTGAGTTCACCCGTTTCCCCAAAACCGCGGAAGTTCTCGTGCGCTTCGTTGATGAGAGCCAAGACAGAAGGAAGCCCGCATCCGGGTTGGCCGGGACGCTGCGCGGCCTGTGCGTTTTCGTGCCTTGTTAGAGCTTCCAGGAGACGCGCCTGGCTCTGAGCCGCCTCGATTAACCGCATCTCCTGTTGCGCAAACGCCGCCCGGTAGAGGAGGTGGATCGTACTTGTTCCCACGGCAAAGGAAACGACCGCCATGACCAGGATCAAGACGCCGATTTTGCTGTTTCCACTCACGGTTTCTCTACGGGAAAAAGGCCACATTACCTTGCCCTCAGTTTGGTTCTATTACGCGCTTCGCCGCGCATACAACGACTGGCACACCTCGAAAGCTCTCCAACGAACCGAATCACGGGAGCCGGACCGAAATAGGCGCCAGCCGCTTCATGAGCGCATTCCGCTTGTTGCCGTCCCTGATCCGGCGGGGGAAGGTCCGAGAAAAGACCAAAGCGTGGGGCGATGTGGACATTCTCACGGAGTCCCCGATCTTCAGGGAAAGTCCTCCATACCCATCGGCAAGAACCGAGTTAGCGTTGAGATTACACCACTTTCCAGAACGCCGAGCGTGCGGGTCTGAACCCACCGCGCTAGCGGTGGGACCGGTTCACGGGCTGGCGCCCGCGGCTCTGATGACGTAACGAACCCGTAAATTCAGGTGTGACAAAGAACCAGAGGCAAGGATGAATCCCTCTGCCGTGCCAACGAATATGGCCACGCACGGCGGGGCGGGCACCTACTCTACCTATCCAACTGTGCGGGAATCGTCAGGCGGAAGTGCGCGCCACCATACGTTGGGTCGTGACGGGCGATGAGATCCAACCGGCCGCCCAGGAGAGTCGCCCAGTTCCGAGCCAGCGCGAGTCCCAGGCCGATACCGCGCTGTGCGGCGGCGGCTGCCCCACGACCGCGGCGGAAGGGTTTGAAGATCGTCCGCGCATCCGCCCGGTCAACACCGGCGCCGGTGTCGATGACATCCAGGTGGAGCTTACCGTTCTCACGACCCAGATGGACTATCACGGCTGGATCGCTTGATCCCCGTGCGTGGCGGACCGCGTTTTCCACCAGCACGCCTGCGATCTGATTAACGAGATCAACGTCCGCCCGGATCTTCGAGTCCGGCGGGATGTCGTTCTTCGCCTCAGCCCGGACGCCGTTCTCCTTGCACCGCTCCTCGAGCGTCCGCGTCACCGAACGCAACAGCGATTGGGCGTCCGTGTCGACGGGATTCAATTGCACCTGCTGATTCTCGAGGCGGGCGTATTCGAGCACGCCCTGCACGAGGTTGGAAAGGCGCAGCGACTCGCGATCAAGCGTTTCGAAGTACGCCTGTTTTGCGTCATCGGGCACCAGCCCCGCGGCGAGCATATCGGAGTAGAGCCGGAACGTCGTAAGCGGCGTGCGCAGCTCGTGCGTCACGGCGTAGGCGAACTGCAAGCGACGGTTCGTCAGGGCGATGAGGTTGCGCACACCCAACCCCGCCAGCGCCAGGATCGCCAGGGCGAGCACCCAGGTCGTAATCAACACGCTCAGAATCGACCGCCGCGCCTCAGCGACACCGGTATTCAACACATCCGGACCCGTCAAGCGAACGGGGATCGCGCTGAGTTGGGTCTCGCTCGCCGCGAGATCCGGCGGGCGGTCGTCGGCAGCGGGTTCCAGATCCGCCTCGGGGAAGAGATCCTGGATCTGCTTGAGCAGTTCGGGTTTGAGCCGACCCCAGTCTGCCACAAACCCCTGATAGACCATCTTGTCGTCGTCGTGCCCCGTGCGAATGAAAGCCAGCTTGAGCCCCTCACCCGGTTTCGGTTCGAGCCAAAAGACGGCGATCGGATCGTGAGAGATGCCCACAAACGTCGGTTGAGAACAGGCATACAGGCCGCCCTCGGAGACGAGCGCCTCGCGGACGTGAATGTGGTCCTGTGCGACACACTGCGACGACGGCAGCGCGCTCATCTGCGCGGCGTTCTTACTCTCGGCGCGCCGAAGGTACTCGTCCCACGCGTCCGGTCGGGCGCTGGGTGCAGCGCCCCCGCGGTGGTGTACAACCTGAACCGTTCGTTTTCGGGGCTCGCCCGTAGGGCGGTAGCCGGGGCGATCCCGTTGTCTTGCCCCGGCGACACGCTCGGGAATCTCAGCGACGGGCAAGACCCCCTTAAGCCAGTCCAACATGTTCGAGATCCGGTAGGAGTAGATCGACTCATCCCACAACTGCGGCGACGACCAACGCCCGTCTTCGTCGACGTGGAAGTACAGATCGATCCAATCATGGGATGGACCCGACAGGGCGAGGGGAGAGGGCATGGCCACCGTGTCGACCTCAACGCGCCGCCCGTCCTCGGTCCACGCGGCAGCCGGTTTCTCGGAGTGAAACGCCAGGTAGTGCGTGTAGGGGCGGGCAAACTCGGAGCCTAAGATGCCCGCAATCGGCCCCTCCATGCGCCATAAGGCCTGACGCAACTTGCTCTGATGGCGACGAATCGCTTCCACTTCAACGAGTCGAAGCTGCGTCACCGTCGCCCATGTCATCCCACCGAGCACCACGCCTGCAATGAGCCCGAACATTCCTACGGCGGCGGCCATGCTCTTGGGCGAACCCCTCATGACGCACCCCCGTTCTGGGCGCCTTTATCCAACTGGATGTCCGAACCGAGCATGTATCCTTTGCCGCGCACGGTGACGATCCAGTCGACACCGCCTTTGGCCGCTCCACCGCCGAGTTTCTGCCGCAGGCGGGTAATGTGCATGTCGATCGCGCGCGTCTCCACGTGTCCGTCACGAATGCCCCAGACGCTCGAAAGGAGTTCCTCGCGCGAGATCGCACGACCGGCGTGGGCAGCCAAACGCTCGAGGATGTTCGCCTCCATCTCGGATAGAGCCACCGGCGGTCCGCCTGCGGGGCACACCTCGCGGCGGGCGCAGTCCACCGTCATATTCCCGCCGGTCATTCGCAGGACCGGTGTAGGTCGCTCGGGCGTGCGTCTTAACACGGCTTCGACACGCGCGAGCATCTCGCGCGCCGAGAACGGTTTAACAACGTAGTCGTCCGCGCCGCGTCGCAGACCGTTCACGCGATCCGCTTCGCTTCCGCGGGCTGTCAGGATAATGATCGGCAGGGAAGGATGCGTCACACGCAGCTCGCCCAGGACTTCCATCCCATCGAGCTTGGGCAGCAGCAGGTCGAGCAGAACCAGATCCACACCGGCGCGGCGAGCCTCCATCAAACCCGCCAGACCGTCCGCCGCCTCGATCGCCTCATACCCGGCCACACCCAGGGCGTCGACGATGCCGCGACGGATGGCATCCTCGTCCTCGATCACAACGATCGTCCGTTTCCTGGACATACCAGGCTCCCGTGCGTGTGCGCTGTTTCCGACTGAACTCATCGAACGCGCTGTAACTCTACTTTATCATACTCCACCGCCGATGACAGGATCGACATTTTCCGCACAAATCGTTGTGATGAAACCGTTACATTGCGCCGCCGGCACCGATCGAATCACGGGTGCCACAGCGCCGGTGCGCCGTCGCATGTCAACTGACGGACGTTCTGGGCGATAGGGGTAGGAAAGACCGGTTGCCCGGTCTCCCCTCCCTCCGAACCGGACGTGCGGTTCTCCCGCATCCGGCTCTCCGGTTGGTGGTTCACCGCGCCACGGATTGACGGAGTCGGACATGGGATGCCTCCATGCTGAACATCCCGTGTTCGGCAAAGTATGCGTTCGGCCAACGATAGTGGGCAAAGCCCCGTCCCTGGTGATCATGCTTCCGATGACGCTTGAGCAAAATACGCCGCAAACGGCGCCGGAGCATACCATCCAGTTCACGGAACGTTGTCGTGTACGACGTGTGTTTGAAATACTCAAACCAGCCATACGTCGTCCGATTGACCGACGCGATGATGACTTTCAGGCTGCGCCCATGCTTACGCGGCGTCTTGGCACGAATCGCGTCCTTCAGCTTCTCGAGGCTCTTGTCGCGCGGCCAACGTTTGCCACGCTCAAAGTGGTACCCCAAAAAGTCGAACCCTTCCTGGTTCGCATCCGCGATCCGCGT
Organism: Planctomycetota bacterium; assembly: GCA_022563055.1. Next base: position 1,580 of record JADFOB010000092.1, on the reverse strand, counting down.
CTTCGTCGGGTGAAGCGTTAGACCGGCTTGTGCCGTCCATGCCCGCACCCGTTCCAACGCCTGCCGGGCCTCTACCTCGCTTCGACATAGAATCACGAAATCATCCGCGTAACGCACCATCTCGACATCCTGCCGAGCCAACATGTGGTCCAGCGGATCGAGATAAACGTTACTGAGCAACGGCGAGATCACCGCGCCCTGCGGACTACCCGATGTGGGTGTCCAGGAATCAAGACCGTCCATCTCGCACTGCGCGAGAAAGGTCTCGATCAAGTCCAGCACCCGACCATCGGCGATCCGGTGACCGATCCGCTCCATCAGCGGCGCGTGGGGGATCGTGTCGAAGTAGCTTTTCAGGTCGGCGTCAACAACGTGGGTGTACCCGGCTTTGAGCAGTGTATCGACCCGACGAAGCGCATCTTTGCAGCCTCGGTTCGGTCGAAAGCCGTAGCTATGCTCGGCAAATTCACGCTCGAAGATCGGCTCCATCACGTTGCGGAGCGCCGTCTGAACAATCCGGTCGCGAACCGTCGGAATGCCCAGGGGCCGAAGTTCTCGACTCCCGGGCTTGGGAATGTACACCCGTCGAATCCTGCGCGGCTGGTAAGCGCCGCTGCGCAGTTCGTCCGACAGATCACACAAATTCGCTTCCAGATCAGCCTCAGCCATCGCAATCGTCTGGCGGTCGCAGCCCGCCGCACCCCGGTTGACCTTCACCTTCGCAAAGGCCGCCCGCAGGTTCGACATGCTGTAGACCTTATCAATCAGACTAAACCATACGCCTCCTTTGACCCCTCGTTCGAGGGCCGCCAACATGCGATCGGTCCAGACCGTGCGTTCCGTCCACGCCCAACGGGCGCGGAGTTCTCCAGCTTGCTTAGCTCCGGCATGCCGAGGCACTTGCGCCGGGGGGATTTCACACGAGTCTTGCGTCACGCATCCACCTTCCTGCAGCCCTTCGCTCCACCGGAATTACCCGGCTTCGTCGCTACTATGGCTGCTCTGACTCCTGAGCGGGCGGCTCTTCGGCTGGAAAACCAGCATGAACACCGGCGGACCCTGCTCAGGTCTCCCTGATTCATGTACCCGACCTTCCCATCGTTCCATCGCCAACCACCTGACGCGCCCCAGCATCGCTTTATCACGCTACCCCTCAGCGTGCTGGGCTTCCGCGTTCGCCGTGCCTTCGCCAAAGTCTTTCCGAGGCCCCGGCCTTGGCAACGCGGTCTGGGCTTCACCATGTCCTAGCTGGCTCGCCACAACGCCCGGCCGAATCGCGTTCGTCATCCTACGGACCGACAGTTCACCTCCGGTTGCTCTCCACCCCGCCTCACGGCGACGCAGTTACCTTCAGTTACAGGCCGGAGAGCGCATGCCTGAAGGGGACTTACACCCCTCCGATCGAGTACACTCTCAGGCGCACTAGCGTCCGCCCCCCGTGGCGGACGTCTTCGTCGATGGCTTCAGGTTACTCGATCCCGCTACGAGGTCATTGAAACTGCTCTAGTCTCCCGCCAACCCAGAATCTGTGGGTTGGCGTTGAGCGAAAGGCATAGCATAGTCCGCTCCCTCACGGTCGC
>JADFOB010000091.1 GCA_022563055.1 Planctomycetota bacterium | reverse complement strand
GCTCGGGCGGGCGAAGCGATCTTGGCGTCCTGCTTGGCGCCAAAGGGACGGCGCGGGGCGATTGCCGGAGTGGCGGCTGGACGGACGGAAGGTGTCAAGCATGTGGCATCGTGTAGCAGAAAACCGCGTCCGAGAAGGGGAGAACGCGACTCGGGGCCGTAAGAACGCTGCTAAGATCCACTGCGCCGCGCTGGACTCGAACCAGCAACCTTCGGTTCCGTAGACCGATGCTCTATCCAATTGAGCTAGCGGCGCTTGTGTTGTATGCCGCTCGTAAGTCTTTGTAGCATAGATGGTTACGGGTCTTTCGCCGGAAGCACCGTTCCCCCGCCGAGGCGACCGGGTACCGTGCGTCCGGCTCGCTTACCACTCAGACCGAGCGAACCCGCGTACTATACCGCGAAGGACTCGGGCGTAAAGGGAGCCACTCATGCGGTGGTGCTGTAGCGGGTGCGTGGCATTTTAGAGCATTCTCCGTCTTTATGTAATCCCGGCGCGCCGGGACTATATCCTCAGCAGAGGTGTCAAAACTGAAAGTAGATGAACGCGCGATAGGTGGCTGGAAGCAAGGCGATGACCAGCGAGGTCGCCAGGCTGTACCAGGCGGCGAACGCCCAGTCAGCCATGCGTGCCAGGCGGTCCAGGAATCGACCCTTGTACATGGCCCAGTGAGCCGCTGCCAAACAAGGCAGGAGCCAGACGTGATCGAGACCGAGGTGCGCGGACCCCTCGGACTGTAGCAGCACAAACGCCTTGGCGATCGTGGCGGAGGTCGCAAGATCGGGCGAGCGGAAGAAGATCCAGGCTAAACAAACCCAGTAGAAAGTCAGCAGGGTCGTTAGCACGCGCGTCGGCGTCGATGGTTTAGGTTGTGAACCTGTTAGGCGGCGCCATTCCTTGTGGGCGATCAAGGCAAAGCCGTGCAGGGCGCCCCAGATCACGAAGTTCCAGGCCGCGCCGTGCCACAGACCGCCCAGAAGCATCGTCAGCATCAGGTTGCGATAGGTGAACAGCTTCGATCCGCGATTCCCGCCCAGCGGGACGTAGAGGTAATCCTTGAGCCAACTTGACAGGCTGATGTGCCACCGACCCCAGAACTCCGAGACATTCGCCGCGAAGTAGGGGAAGTGAAAGTTCACACATAGCCGGTACCCGAGCAAACCCGCACAGGCGATGGCCATGTCGCTGTACCCGGAGAAATCGCAGTAGATCTGCACGGCGTAGAAGCTCACGGCGATCCATCCGCTCAGCGCGGAGAAGTCACCCGGCGCCGCGAAATAGGCGTCGACGATGGGAGCGATGTTGTCCGAAATACACGCCTTCTTGAAGTACCCGATCAGGAACAACGTCAGGCACGCCCGTATCTCGACGCGGGCAAAAACGCGCGGCAGGCGCAACTGGGGAAGGAAGTCCTTGGCACGGACGATGGGACCGGCCACCAACTGGGGAAAAAACCCGACGAACAGGGCCAGGTCGAGAAAGTTCTTCGTCGGTTCCAGCCGACCGCGGTAGACATCGATCGAATAGCTGAGCGTCTGGAACGTGTAGAAGCTGATACCGACCGGCAGGATGATGTTCAGCGTGCTGATGGGCATGGACAAACCCATCAGCGCACTCACGTCCGCCGCCGACTCGATGAAGAAGTTGTAATACTTGAAAAAGCCCAGGATGCCGAGGTTGGAGGCCACGCTGAAGATCAGCCAGCCTTTTCGCCCGGCGCGGGACAAAGGACGCGAGAGCATAACGCCGACCGAATAATCGATCACGGTCGAGGCGAGGATCAGCCCGAGGAACCGCCAGTCCCAGGCGGCATAGAACAAGTAGCTCACCAGCAGGAGCCAGACCTTGCGCAGCGTCGCATGGCTGATGACCCAGTGGATCAGAAAGACAGCGGCGAAGAAACAGAAGAATCTTGGTTCGACAAAGAGCATCTGAGCAGCCAACTGTTAAGGCGCTGGTGATTCGCTCTTACGTACAGAGCACTGCTGAAACAGCAGTGGCACCGGGCGGCATGCATCCCTAGCGGCGCGCACACCTCCTACTTGGTTATCGGTACCTCGCTAGCGTGGTTTAGGATCCCTGCGCGTTCAGCGCCGGGTAGAGCGTCTGAGCCATGATCCGGTGCCCATCGCCGTTGGGGTGTGGGTCGCCGGGGATCGACCAGATATCCTCGGGCGTCAGACCCGCGAAACCGGGATAGAGGTCGACGTAGTTGTAGCCCAACTCGCCGGATACCTTGCGAAGCAGCTTGTGGATGTAGTGGAAGTGGTAGTCTCTCAGGTTGTGGATGTCCGGCATCATGGCCAGGTGGAGGCGGATGTCGTGCTCTTTCGCATAATCGCTAAGGCGGCGCAAGGCATCTCTCATGGCCACGTATCCAGGGGCGCCGGGCGCGTAGACCTTTCGGTAGTGCTCCTCAAGCCCCCGTTCTCCTATGCCGCCGGAGTATTGCTTCGCCATGGTCCACAGCGTCGCAGCGAGTTGGCTATGGCGGATGAGGAAGTTGCCGCCGCCGGGTTCGAGCGTTTCGGCGTCGTTGATGAAGTAGTGGACCACAATGTCGTCGGGCTGCAGCTTGCGCAGGCGAGTCAGAAAGAGTTCCACGTATCGAACGGCGTTGTAATTTCCGACCCCGGCGTTGAGCACCTCGACGTCCTCGTTGTCACGTTGGAACAACTCCTGTAGACGAACCGCCAGCGTCTCCTCTTCGGGAACGCCCCAGCCCAGCGTGATCGAACTTCCCAGCAGCACGATGCGGCGTTTTCCGGGCGAGCGTGGCGGTATGGGCGCGCCGCGCATGCCCAGTTCGTTCAGGCGGATGCTCACCGACTGGAGGACGGCGGACGTGTTGCTCAAGTGTTCGTGCCCCAGTATCGGGTTGGCGCTTTGGGTCTTGAGTTCCTTGCTGTAGCGCCACATCTCGATGTTGTAATTCCTCATCGAGCGGTTGCTCAGGCGGATGATTCCCTCTCCAAGAGGGAGCGCCGCACAGATGGCCACCAGCACCGAAAGTGTGTGGAGAACCTTTCGGGACAAGGTCGGGCGGGACGTTCCTTCAACCGGTGGTGCAAGCGGTACGGCGGCGGTCAACTGCGTCATCGAAGGCACTTCCTCTCAAGACGTAGACTCCTGAGTTATCGGCATGGCGGTTGCCCTGTTGGAGAATGGCGGAGGGTTGGACGGTCACTCATGTGCCACTGCTCTTGAGCGGTGCGATTCCTGTGCCTGGGCGGTAAGAACGGGGGGCAAGTCCTCGTTTGCCCACGGCGCCCATGGGAGCTTGCCTTTGCGATCCGAGTGTGGGTGCCCTCAGCGGGCTTGTAGCTACAGGTGTCCGCGTAACGGACCGATAACCATAGACTGTGGGCGGTAATAGAAGTCACGCATCGTTGGAATGCGGCTCTGCGCATTTTCTGCGCAGCTCTGTTGATCGCTGTGGGCGTGCTGCTGGCCTTGGGGTTCTGGCTGACGTTCAGCGATGGAAATCCGTCCATCTTTGGCCGCTACAGTCGCCGATGGTTCGTGGTGGCTGTGTTCGCCAGCGTCGTGATCCTTTGGGTCACGGTTGTCTGTGTTCGCGCGGTGTGGTCCTCACGCCGCGCCGATGAGGATGTGGCAGGAGCGCTGTCACCTCGCAGGCGACTGCTGTTCGGCGGCGCCGCGACGTTGATGGTCGGTCTTGTGGCTGAGGTGCTGCTTCGGTGCATCGGCCTACCATCCGATCCGACACCGTCCCGACCGATCGTCGATCCGGCGCAGCGTTTTCACTCCTCCCTGCAACACGTCGACCGTGTCAAGATGGATGGGCAGTGGGTCCGTGCGTATCGCGGGCGCATCCACACGCGCGCCAAGAGCACGCGATTCCGCATCCTTTGTCTTGGAAGCTCCACGACCCATGGCTATTTGTTGGCGAGCGACGAGACTTGGCCCGCGATGCTCGAGCAAAGCCTGATCGATCGTGGATACGACGTCGAGGTGATCAACGCCGGGTTGGCGTGGCATAGCAGCGTCAAGGGGCTCGTCAGCTACGTCCTGGATGGGCGCTTCTTCCAACCGGATCTGGTCATCGCGATGTACGCCTATTCCGACTTGGCCCACAGCTTCCCCCTGCCGGGCGAACCACCGTTTGAACGCGACTACGGTTCCTATCAAGGGTCCATGCGGCGAATACTCCAGCGCAGCTCCGGCGCCAAGAAGGACAATGACTTTATGGCGTGGGGACTGTTGGAGGCGTCGGCGCTCTATCGGTTGGCGTGCCGGGTCACGAGATTCGATCGGATGTACTACCGGTCGCTCCGGGATGGATTGGCCGGCCCGATTGAACCCGTCACCGTTGACGTGGCGCTGGACGGATTTCCCAGTACTCGCTCGCATCGGGAGAACCTGGCCTACCTGGTACGCCTGTGCCTCGCGGATGGACGCCGGATTCTCCTTGCGACCGAGCCGAACCTGCTCGACTGCCCTGAGGCTGCGGATCTACCGACCGGTCTGTGCGATGCGTCCGGCGCACTCGTCTCCCGTCAGAGTGTGGCTGCGGCGATGGAAGTGTGCCGGCAATCGCTCTTCGACATTGCGCAGGAGACGGGTGTTGTCGTTGTGGACGCCGAGCGTGCCGTCGGAGACGTGATCGAGCGTTTCAGCAGCGGTGGGATCCACTTCGCTCCGGAGGGCAACCGCGTGGTCGCCGACGCCTTCGTGCCCGTCGTGGCCGGCATCTTCGACGAGCTTTCATCGGCGCATCACGCCGTCGCCGCTGCGCACGGGCCATAGACGCGGCTCGTGGAACGCGACTGCCGGATCGCCACTCCCTATCGAAGAATGCTCTAACCGGATAATGTCCATGTCGCCTTGGCGCGGAGGGGTTTTGGGACGTTCCCTCGGTGATCTTCCGATCCGGGTCGTCCTTGTCGAGCAACGGTGTCTTGGAAATTGTCCGGCGTGACCACGCCGCTTAGAAAACGTCGATCACTCAGACCACTTGGCCGGATTCGTCAATCGTGGTGAGAATCGAGACCGTGTCGCCGCATTCATAGTCCACGGCATCGAGCGTGAAGCCGACCGGAATGGTGGCGATCGGGATCCCGAGGATGGGAACCAGCGCAATCAGCTCGACATTCATGTCCGCCAGTTTGGGGCACGCCACCTCGAAGCGCGTTTCAAACTTATCGAACGGGAATGACTGACAGATCGTTTGCGTCTCACCGTTTTCGTACTCGATATCGAAGGAGAATCGCACCAGGAACTCTGCGAGATTCACGAGATTCGGATCGACGCCGTGTTCTTTGGCAAAAGGCGCGAGGTCCGCTGCGACAAGTGTATTGGCGCCGATGATCTTGATTGTGCGATCGGAATCGAATTCGACACCCGGTGGAGGTGTAATGTCTACAAAACCGTTTCCGTTGATGTCTGCCGTGGTGCCGGCCACATCGTTGCAGGTGACGGTGCCCTGGCATCCACAGACTGCCATGATTCCGAGGACCGTTGTGAGTATCATTCCCTTTTGCATAAACGATTCCCTTTCAGCCGATAACTCCCATTGACCATACGTCAGGCCGCCATCGTACCGAGCGTTCGTCGAAAAGTAACCCGCCTCAGGCGGACCCGCTCTGGGCACCGAAGAATGCCGAAGAACGCGGGTCGTGTATGCGTAAAGGGTCGCAAAACGTACGCCAAGCGCAAGCGGACGATCGAAACGGTCCTCGGTCAGATCAAACAGGCTCGTAGCCCGCGCGGACTCGCATGGGGACAAGACGCTACGCCCGCTGGATCAGGCAGACGTCCTGGATACTGCGCTGGCACAGTCGCGAGACGCTGATGGTCGCCCGCGGTCGATCGGGCTTGCCGGGAGACCAGAGGATCAGGCGATCGCGAAGATCGTTGGTAGCCACGAGCAGGTCGGGTGCGACTTCGACGCGCCGTAGTGTTTGGCCGCCGGCTTCGTAACGGCACGAAAAGCTGTCACCCATGACCTGGGCATGAACGTGCAGTGAGGTATCCGTAAAAACGAGACGCTTGACGCCATGCGATGAGAGCATCCAGAGCGATTCGACCGCGCGG
>JADFOB010000090.1 GCA_022563055.1 Planctomycetota bacterium | reverse complement strand
TTCAGGCGGAGCTTGCGACCGGGTCGCTATCGAGCGGTTCGAGTGCCACGACGTGGCTGTGGGGCGACGTGCACAACGACGGGGACACGGGCTTCCTCGATATTCTCGAGATGGTGCATGGTTTCAAGGAGGATTTCTCCGGCGCCACGCTGGAGGCGATGGATCAGGATCCATGCGAACCGGACGGGGACGTCGACTTCCTGGATATGCTGGACGGTGTGAACGCCTTCAAGGATCGTCCCTTCTCGTTCAAGGAGTGCCCGGCAGTTTGTCCGTAGTGCTCCGATAGTCGTGATTCGATGAGTTCCGTAGGCAAGCGCTACACGACCGTGGGCATGTACGCGCCATTCTTTCCGATCCGGGAGCGCGAGCGACCGGTGCTCGCATAGCGCTGCAGAGGAACCCGTCGCTTGCGCTCAAGTCAGGAATGTGTCTACAGACGGGTTTCACCAGCCGCGCTACTCAATTAGTCCACCCAAGGCCCAGCACAACAATGCGTGACGGTCGCTCCAAACGGCTGTATCTTCTGCCTAACATGACCCATAGCAATGCATCGAAGCTCATGGAGGGGCGGGCACTGGCCAAGCGAGTGCTCCTGGACGCTGCGTCCAACGTCGAAAAGATTATCCGGGAAACCGGCGTGACACCCTGTCTGGCCACCGTGCTGGTTGGCGACGATCCAGCCTCCCTAACCTACACGCGCATGAAACAAAGGCGATGTGTCGAGGCGGGGATGAAACCGCTTCGAATCGAGTTGCCCGCCACAATCACAACTGACAAGCTCGTAGCCCAAATCGGCGCGTTGGCGGCTGATGATTCCGTGCACGGGATTCTCGTTCAACATCCGGTTCCCAAACCGATCGACAAACGAGCGGTGTTCGAGGCCATTCCCATTGCGAAGGACGTCGACGGCGTCTCCTCGGGCACCCTCGGACGGGTCATCCTCGGCATGCCCGCGTTTGCCTCCTGCACACCGGCGGGGATCATGCGGCTGCTCGTCGAATACGGCGTCGAGCTGGACGGAGCCCACGCGGCTGTGATCGGTCGAAGCCCCATCCTGGGTCGGCCGATGGCCTCGATGTTGATCAACGCCCACGCCACCGTCACGCTTTGCCATTCCCGCACGCGCGAACTTCCGCGAATCGTCCGGCATGCCGACCTGGTCATCGCCGCGGCGGGCAAACCACGCTTCGTTCAGGGTGATTGGATCAAACCGGGCGCCGTGGTCATCGACGCCGGGTACAACCCAGGCCCCGTCGGCGACGTAGACTTTGATGCAGCCATCGAGCGCGCATCGCTCATCACGCCCGTTCCCGGCGGTGTGGGTCCGATGACAATCGCTACGCTCATCGCCCAGACCGCCGACGCCGCGGCCAGGCAACTGGGTGTTGGGTGAACTGAGGGCTGATAGCTGACGGCTGGCAGCTTCTCCACCGATTGACTTTTTCGCTTCATTCCCTACCTTTCGTTTTCGTCCGTCGCGCCCTTTACCGAGAACGAACGGCCAATGGCTAAGAAGACCACCCTGGATCCCGTCTACGACCCGCGACAGGTCGAGCCGGAAATCCGCGCCCTCTGGGAGGAATCGGGTGCGTTTCGCTCGAAGCCGGGCAACACGCCGCACGACCGGACCTTCACCATCGTCATCCCGCCGCCCAACGTCACGGGCGCTTTGCACCTGGGCCATGCCCTGAACAATACGCTCCAGGATATTCTGATCCGTTATCACCGCATGCGCGGGTTCAACACGCTCTGGCAGCCCGGTACCGATCACGCCGGCATCGCCACACAGGCGGTCGTGGAGCGGCGCATCCGCACCGCAGAGGGCAAGAGCCGTCACGATCTGGGGCGTGAGGGACTCGTCAAGCGAATCTGGGAGTGGAAAGACGAATACGAGAAGCGCATCATCAGCCAACTCAAGCTGATGGGCTGCTCGTGCGATTGGGAGCGGACTCGGTTCACGCTTGATGAGGGTCTTGCGCGGGCGGTCCGCCACCAGTTCTTCAAGCTGTTCAAAGACGGGTTGATCTTCCGCGGCAAGCGACTGGTCAACTGGGATACGCAGCTACAGACGGCTGTCTCCGACGACGAGGTCTACCACGAGACCGTCCAAGGCCACTTCTGGCACTTCAAGTATCCGGTCATCGATCCGAAACCGGGTGAGCCCGAGCACGTGATCATCGCTACGACGCGACCCGAGACAATGCTCGGTGACACAGCCGTGGCAGTGAACCCCGATCCCCAAGCGTTTTTCGATAGGCACGACAAGCGGCTTGGCGAGGAGCTTGCGTCCGCCACGGCCAAAGACGCTACGGCGCTTCAGGCCAAGCGGGATGCGTTGATGGAGCGCCGTCGAACGCACCTGGCGCAACTGGTACAGCTACGCGACATGGCCAACGACGGGCGGACGTTGCGATTGCCGCTTGTCGAGCGGGAGATTCCGCTGATCGTGGATGATTGGGCGGATCCGACGAAGGGCAGCGGGTGCGTCAAGATCACACCGGCGCACGATGCGAATGACTACGAAGTCGGTGTACGGCACCAACTCCCGATGATCAACGTGCTTTCGCCTGATGGTACGGTCGCGCGGATCGTCGAGCCGGGCGGCGAGGTCAATTCCCATAGTGCGGACTACGAGGGCCTGCCTTTCAGCACCGATGCACGCGCGAAAGTCGTCGCCGACATGGAATCCCGTGGTCTGCTTCACGAGGTCGAGGAGCACGAGGTCGAGATCGGGCACAGCGACCGGAGCAAGCAACCGATCGAACCCTACCTCTCCGATCAGTGGTTCGTGAAGACCGGCGATTGCGGTTCAGCGTTGTTGACGCTGGGAGACGGCTCGAAGAGCGTGGGACTTGCGCAGGCGGCGCTAGACGCGGTCACCGAAGGTCGTATCACCGTGTTCCCTCAGCGATACGCAAGGAGCTACGTTGATTGGCTGAGCGAGAAACGCGACTGGTGCATCAGTCGCCAGCTCTGGTGGGGACATCGAATACCGATCTGGCACATCCGATTACACGTGACAAAGGACAACGCCTGGGAGGAGCTTGTCTGCAGAGGTCTGGATCATGCAATCATGGACGAGCTTCCCACTGTATCCGCGCGCGTCGTTGACAGTAATGGCGAGTGCGTGTCGCCGGAGTGTTGGACGGGCGAACGGACCCCGTTACCTGACGGGAGGTCGATTCAAGGGTTCGACTTGGGCCGCTTTGACACCGGAGAACTCGAAGGCGATTTCGACTTCTATCTCTGTATTGCTGACGACGAGTACGCGACCTACTACGAGAAGTATGGTTTGAGGAGGGACGAGGACGTCCTCGACACGTGGTTCAGTTCTGCCCTGTGGCCTTTCAGCACGCTTGGTTGGCCGGAGGAAACGGAGCACCTCAAGCAATACTACCCCGGTTCCGTGCTGTGTACCTCGCGCGACATCATCACCAACTGGGTCGCGCGGATGGTGATGTTCGGTCTGTATTCCATCGGAAAGATCCCCTTCGATCAGGTCTACATTCATCCGAAGATTCTGGACGGTCGCGGCGAGACGATGAGCAAGTCGAAGGGCAACGGCGTCGATCCCGTGGACATCATCCAGACGCACGGAACCGATGCGCTGCGTTACTCGATGGCGGACATGTGCACCGAGACGCAGGACATCCGCATGCCCGTCGATTACATCTGCCCACACTGCGGCAAGCTCACCGATCAGCTGGGGGCCGTTCAAACGGAGGAACAGAACCGAAAATCACGCGGGGAAAAGCTCGACCGGAGACTCCAGCCCGCAGACTGTGTGCGCGTTAAATGCCGCAACAACGAATGTGGTTGGGAGTTCGCCACGCGGTGGGCTGATGACGCGCTCAAGAAGGAACTCAAAGTCGCTCGTGAGACTTCCGAAAAATTCGAGATCGGGCGCAACTTCTGCAACAAACTCTGGAACGCCGCGAGGTTTTCTTTTATGAACCTCGAAGGCACGCCCTGTGAGAAGCTCGACGTAGCCGCACTGCCGCCGGAAGATCGATGGATCCTTGCCCGCCTGTCGCAGACCATCCGGCGGTACCACGAGTGTCTCGGCAACTACCAGTTCTCAGCCTCGGTCAAGGGACTGCGCGTCTTCTTTTGGGAATCACTGTGCGATTGGTATATCGAGTTAACCAAGCCTCGCATGGCGGCACCTCGCTCGGACGCGTCGGGTCAAACCGCGCAGCAGGTGCTGGCTTTTTGCCTCGACCAGGTGCTGCGGTTGTTTCACCCGACCATGCCCTTTATCACGGAGCACTTGTGGCGCGAGCTCAACACGATCGTTCCCAAACGGGGCTTTCCCCCAATCGCCGACCTGAACAATGACGGACCGCTGTGTCTCGCGTCGTTCCCACCGGTCGAGGGGTACGCCGCTCTTGACGGCGATGCCATCCTTGCGACTTTCGCCGGGCTCCAAAGCGCGACGCGGGGCGTGCGCGATCTGCGCACTGCGTGTAATGTCCCGCCCAGGAACCGGGTGATGGTGACCGTGGTCGTGCCCGAGGCGAATCGAGGCGTTTTCGCCGCCCATGCACACATCCTGGAACACATGGCCGGCATCGGTGCGTTGAAGATTGTGACACAGGGCAAGCGGCCCCGTAACGCCGGAAGCGTCACCAAGGGCACCCTGCGAATCTTTGTCCACGACATCAGCGATGACCAGGCTGAACGGAAGCGAACGAAGAAGTCGCTCGATCTCGCGGAGAAACAGATCGCCGGCAAGGAGGCGAAGCTGCAAAACGAACGGTTCCTGGCCAACGCAAAACCCGAGTTTGTCGACGCCGAGCGCACGCGCTTAGCGGAGTTGACCGCGGAACGAGCGTCCTTGCGGGAGCACCTAGCGGAACTCGAAGCCTGATGCCATCGCCGTGGCACATCGACCGGCTTCGGTGCGGTACGCCAGACCCAGTGCTCCGTCAACGCTGGTTTGATCGGGTGGGCCGTGTGGCACAGCGGCCCTCCGCTGTGTCTGGGAAACCGCCCAACCGAGGGCGGTTAGGCCACAAATTACTCAGCTAACTCATCAAGGCAAGCGTGAGACGGTCCCAGGGTGAGAAACGGTGCAGCGGCACCACAATCGCGGTAGGGAGCCTGGAATCGAAGGTGTGGAGGAGACGGATTCCATCTCCACTGTAAAGTCTTCCGTCGGCCAGCCGCCTCTTGCGACTAAGGGTTGCGTTCTCGGCCACTTTCGCGTATCCTTCTATTGTACATGGAGGTACTTGGATGGAGCCGCGACGGGATGTGCATCTCTCGCCCCACCTCTAGCTAGGAGAACAAGATGGCCCACTCACCCTTGGAATCCACCGTCACCGAAGCGCGATCACCCAACGAAACTGTTCGGGCTTCACTGGAGCGCATCGAGGAGCTCGCGATCGCGGTCGAGCCGGAGGACATCTTTGAACCGGACCGGCTCGCGGCGCTGTGTGACGAGTTGCGTCAGTTGCACGCTCGAATTCGGATGCACCACGCGGCTGGTTTCCTTTCGGGTAGCGGTGCGATGGAGGCGCTTCCCCCCGAACTGGTCGAGGAACGCAGCCGACTTGCCGCCGAGTATCTGCCCATACTCGGACAACTCGATCGTATCCTCCGCACATCCGATTCGATCCTTGACCGTTCCGTCGAGGACAAGGAAGTCTTCGTTCTCTGCGTGCGTGAGCTGTTCGCCGTCGTGCAACGTCATATCGCCGAGGAGGATCGGTTGTTCTACTTGGCTGTCTGGCGTGATGTCGGCGGCGAAAGCTGAAGCGCGGAAGGTAGGAATATCTGCATTCAGTCCATCACCAGCGACAGGAGTTTGGCTACGGACAAGTCTGCGAGCCGATCCACGAGAAGGTCCGCTCCGTCGAACGCCTCGGATGGGTGATAGATCAACACGGCCACCGCCCGAGTACCTGCGGCACGGGCAGCCTGGATACCTGCGGGCGCGTCCTCCACAACCACACAGCGCGAGGCCGGCAAACCCATCCGTTCACAGGTCAGCGTAAACACCTGCGGATCGGGTTTACCGTGAGCAACGTCCGCACCGCAGACAATGGCCGATAC
>JADFOB010000089.1 GCA_022563055.1 Planctomycetota bacterium | reverse complement strand
CTACGCCGTGATTCTCCATGAGATCGCAATGTGGTCGCCCTCGATGGCGGTCACGATCTCCGTACACAGCATGGTGGGTAACAGCCTTCGGAAATACGCGACGGATGCTCTGCGTAGCGACCCGCTCTGTCGGTGGGGCGAGGCAAGCCAGCTCGGGGCATTCTGTCTGACCGAGGCCGGCGCGGGCAGCGACGCCAAAGCCACCAAGACCGCCGCCGTCGCGGTGGATGGCGGCTACCGCATCACCGGAGAGAAGCTGTGGATCACCAACGGGCTTTACGCACGCTGGTTTCTGACGCTGACACGCCTTGCGAACGCACCCGACGATCAGAGCTTGTGTGCCTTTCTCATCGACGGAAACGAACCAGGCATTACGCGGACGAAGGTTCATGGGAAAATGGGCCTGCGCGCCAGTGAGACGGCGGTTATTCATCTTAACGATGTCTTCGTGCCCAAGGAGCATCTGATCGGACAGCACGGCGAGGGCCTGCAGGTCTTTCTGGCAAGCCTGAATGAAGGACGGATCGGAATCGCCGCTCAGTCCACCGGGATTGCGGAGGCCTGCCTGAACGAAATGGTGAGTTACGCGCGGCAGCGCGAGCAGTTCGGTCAACCCATCGGCAAGTTCCAGGCCATCGCCGAGATGATCGCTCAAAGCGCGGTGGAATTGGAGGCCTCCAAGGCGCTGACGCGGCGGGCGGCGAGATGGGTTGATGCCGGCAAACCGGATCGGGTATTCAGCTCGATGGCCAAGCTGTATGCCAGCGAGAGTGCGAATCGGATTGCCTATCGCGCGGTGCAAGTGCATGGCGGCGCGGGATATGTCAACGAGTGTCGTGTCGAGCAGCTCTACCGGGATGCCCGCGTGACCACGATCTACGAGGGAACGAGCGAGATCCAGCGGATCGTGATCGCCCGGGGGCTGGGCGGTAGGTGATCTAGTGCATCATCACTCGAAAGAGTGCGGGTTCTGGGTCACCCGCTGCTACCGGAGCCGCGGGCTTTAGCCCGCGCGACGCCCGGATCGCCGAGGCGTCGACGGCTTTCGTGAATTCGCGCAGGCTAAAGCCTGCGGCTCGGCGTATGATGGAGCACAAGTTATTATGGCAAAACAGGTTGTGAAGGCGGAACGTACACCTTATGGAACTTGAACTTTCCGAGGAACTGGGTTCGCTACGGGATGTCGTACGGCGGTTTGCCGCGGACAACATCGCGCCCAACGCGCGAACGTGGGACCGCGAGGCGGACATCCCGCGGGATCTCGTCGCCCAACTGGGCGAGCTGGGTCTGCTTGGCATCTTCATACCAACTGAGTACGGAGGAACCGGGCTGGGCGACCTGGGTGCAGCCGTCATCATAGAGGAGATCGCGCGTCATTGCGGAGCGACCGCGCTGCTACTGGACGCGCACAACGCACTGTGCAGCGCCCACTTGCTGATCGCCGCCAACGACGAACAGAAAGCCAAGTACTTGCCCAAGCTTGCCACCGGTGAATGGCTCGGGGCTTGGGCGCTGTCGGAACCCGATTGCGGGAGTGATGCGGCTGCGCTGACCGCGCAGGCTGTTCTCGACGGCGAGACTTGGGTTCTCAACGGCGCCAAGCACTGGATCACGAACGGGCACTACGCGAGCGTCTACGTCATCATGGCCAAAACGACGCCCGAGGGAGGCAAGGACGGTATCAGCGCGTTCATCGTCGAGCGCAATACGGACGGGATGATCATCGGACCCAAGGAAGACAAGCTGGGGATGCGGGGTTCCGACACGGTCGGTCTCACCCTCGACAACGTCCGCGTGCCCAAGGCTAGCCTCTGCGGTAAGCTCCACCACGGATTCCACGACGCCATGAAGGTGCTCCAGCGTGGTCGCATCACCATCGCCGCCATATCGGTGGGGCTGGCGCGGGGAGCGCTGGAGGAGTCGCTGGCCTATTCCAAGCAACGGACTGCTTTTGGGAAACCGCTCTTCGAGCACCAGAGCATCCAGTTCATGCTGGCGAACATGGCCATGGAGATTGACGCCGCGCGCCTGCTGACGCACAAGGCCGGTGCCCTGTCCGACGCCGGTGAACCCAGCAACATCGCGGCCTCGATGGCCAAGTTGATGGCGAGCGAAATGGCGACGCGCGCGTGCCTCGACGCGATTCAGATCCACGGCGGTATGGGTTACACGAAGGAAGTCCCGGTGGAGCGCTATATGCGGGACGCCAAGTTGTGTGAGATCGGCGAAGGATCGAGCCAGATACAGCGCATGATCATCGCCCACCATCTGCTTGAACTGTAGGAAGCCCCGGTTATGGATTTTTGGCTCGACGACGATCATCAGATGCTCCAGGAACAGGTCGCGGAGTTCGCCCGCAACGAAGTGGCTCCCGGCGCCGAACAACGCGATCAAGCCGCCGAACAATCGGACGAGCTTCGCAGCCAGTTGGGCGCGATGGGGCTCTTCGGCATTACGATCCCCCAGCAGTATGACGGCGCGGGGATGGGCTGTGTGGCGTCTTCCCTCGTTGTCGATGAGATCTCACATGCCTGCGCGGGCACCGGAGTTCTGCTCAGCGCCCACACGTCGCTCTGCGTCGACCCGATCCTCACGTTTGGCACCCAAGATCAGAAGCAGAAGTATCTGCCCCGGATGGCCACGGGCGAGATGATCGGCTGCCTCTCGCTGACCGAGCCGGGCAGCGGCAGCGACGCGGGCGCCGCCACCTGCGCAGCCGTCCTGAAAGACGACGGGTGGCATATCACCGGAACCAAGATCTTCGTCACCAACGGTAAGGAAGCGGGGATCATGGTGCTGATCGCGGTAACGGATCCCGACGAGCCCAAGCGACGCCTTAGCGCGTTTCTCGTCGAGAATCCCACGCCGGGTCTGCGGACCGGCAAGCTCGAAAAGAAACTCGGCATCCGATGCTCGTCGACGGCGGAGTATGTGTTTGAGGACTGCGTGGTGCCCAGGGAAGCCCTTTTGGGCGAGCGGGGTCGCGGCATGCGGGTCGCGCTGACCACGCTCAACGGCGGGCGAATCGGCATCGCCGCTCAGGCGCTTGGCATCGCCCGGGCGTGCCTCGACGAATCCACGCAGTACGCCAAGACGCGCGTGCAGTTCAACCAGCCCATCGGAAAGTTCCAGGCGATCCAGAACAAACTGGCCGACATGGCCGTCGGGCTTGAGGCGGCGCGGCTTCTCACCTACCGGGCGGCGTTGTACAAAGACACCGGGCGGGACTACACGCTGGCGGGGGCGATGGCGAAGCTGTTTGCTTCGGAGCTGGCCTCCAAAGCCGCCAACCACGCCGTGCAGGTCTTCGGCGGATACGGTTACTGCCAGGACTACCCCGTCGAGCGATACCTTCGCGATGCGAAGATCACCGAAATCTACGAAGGCACCAGCGAAATCCAACGCATCGTGATCGCGCGATCGCTGACGTGAACGTCCGGCCATGATTGACTTCCCGTGGGTCGCCGCCGGACTCAGCTGCCGGAGTTACTTCGTGACTTGGAGGGACTGATTGAGGAGTAGGAGTCTGGTGGGCACGGCTCACCGTGGATGGCCCGACGGTCTTGTGAGGCGATGATGCGGTTTCTTCGGGCTCGAGGATGGAGTTTATCAATCGATGAAGAACGCCGGAATCGTCGCCGTCATCGGCGCAGGAACAATGGGACGCGGGATCGCGCAGGTGTTCGCACAAGCGGGTTCGACCGTTCGGCTCTTCGACGTAGCGCCCGAAGCGCTCGAGGCAGCGCACGCGCAAATCAAGAAGATGCTCGACCGCGCGGTCCAAAAGGGAAAAATGTCCACGGACGACGCAGCCGCCGCCGTGGAACGTGTGCAGCTTGTCAAGAACTTGGCCGACATCGGCACGGTTCCCTGGATCATTGAAGCGGCGACCGAGAAGCCCGACGTCAAGATCGAGATCCTCCGCGCCGTCCAGTCGTCACTCGCGGAGGATGGGATACTGGCCAGCAACACCAGCAGCATCAGCATTACAAAGCTGGCAGCCACGACCCAAAGGCCCGATCGGTTCATCGGTATGCACTTCTTCAATCCCGCAGCAGTGATGAAACTCGTGGAAGTGGTGCGCGGTCTCCAGACCTCCGACGAGACGGTCAAAGCGACGATGGCCTGCGCCGAGTCGGTCGGAAAAACACCCGTCGAGTGCAACGATCACCCCGGATTCGTCTCCAACCGCGTTTTGATGCCTATGATCAATGAGGCGATCTTCACGCTGCAAGACGGCGTGGCCAAGGCGGAAGCGATCGACCAGATCATGAAGCTCGGGATGGCCCATCCGATGGGGCCGCTCGCGCTGGCCGACCTGATCGGGCTGGATGTCTGCCTGTTCATTCTGGAGATCCTCCACCGCGATCTGGGGGAGGACCGGTATCGCCCGTGCCCACTGTTGCGTAAGATGGTGCAGGCGGGAAGACTCGGCCGAAAAAGCAAACAGGGTTTCTTTCACTATGACTAGAACACAGGTGCGTACCGAAATCAGCGGCCCCATGGCGACGATGACACTCTTCACCCAAGAGGGCATCAACGTCATGTCTCCCGACCTGCTGCGGGATCTCAAAACCGCGATTGCCAAGATCGCGGATGATCCCAACGTTCGCACGACCGTCCTGCAAGGCGAAGGGAAGGTCTTCGCCGCCGGCGCGGACATCAAAATCATGGCTTCGTTCAACGCCGATCAAGCGGCTGCGTTCGGCAAGCTGGGCCAGGAGGTTCTCAACGATCTTGAATCGCTGCCGTCGATCACGGTGGCGGCGCTCAATGGCGCTACGCTGGGCGGCGGGCTCGAGACGGCTCTGGCGTGCGATTTTAGGATCGCCGTCAAATCAGCCAAGATCGGACTTCCCGAAACGTCGCTCGGTCTGATGCCCGGTTGGGCGGGCATTCGTCGTCTGACGGAGCTTGTCGGACCGACGCGGGCCAAGAAGCTCTATTTCTCCGCCATTCCGGTCTCGGCGGAGGACGGTCTGGCCTTTGGCCTCGTCGACGAAATCGTCAACTCCGTGGAGGATCTGATGCCGCGCGTCGTGGCGTTCTGCCGCTCCTTCCGGCGAGGCGCACCGGCGGCGGTCGCCCTCGCCAAGCGAGCGCTGCGCACCGGAGACGATCTCGCCGCCTTTGTCGATTGCTTCGCTACCGACGACGCTCGCGAAGGCATCGCAGCCTTCCTCGAGAAGCGACCGGCCAACTGGATGGAGTAGCCGCCGTCATGAGTGTACGCCCCTCAACCGACCCCTCGAAGACTTCTTCGGATCAGCCCAGCGCGAAACCGTTTGTGAGCGCCCAAGACCTTGGTGCGTTTGACCCGGACGTAGCGCTGGGCGAACCCGGATCGTTCCCCTTTACGCGCGGTCCGCACCGAACGATGTATCGCGAGCGGCTCTGGACCATGCGACAGTTCGCGGGATTCGGCTCGGCGGAAGACACGAACAAACGCTTCAAGTACCTGCTCGAACACGGGCAGACGGGGCTGAGCACCGCGTTTGATCTCCCAACGCTCATGGGGCGCGATGGTGACGACCCGTTGGCACTGGGTGAGGTCGGTCGCTGCGGCGTGGCGATCACGTCGCTGGCGGACATGCGACGCTTGTTCCACGGAATCGACCTCTCACGCATCAGCACGAGCATGACAATCAACGCCCCGGCTGCCATCCTCCTGGCCTTCTACATCGCGGTCGCGCAGGAAGAGGGCGTGCCGCTTGAGAAACTTCGGGGGACGCTGCAAAACGACATTCTCAAGGAGTTTCACGCGCAGAACGAATATGTGTTTCCGCCCGGTCCCAGCGTCAAGCTCGTGGTGGATACGATTGAGTATGGCACGAAGGAAATGCCGCAGTGGAACACGGTGAGCATCAGCGGCTACCACATCCGTGAGGCGGGTTCGACGGCTGCCGAGGAACTCGCGTTCACCCTGGCGGACGGCATCGCCTACGTTCAGGCCTCGATCGAACGCGGGCTGGACGTGGACGACTTCGCGCCGCGGCTGAGTTTTTTCTTCGACGTGCATAACGACTTCTTCGAGGAGATCGCCAAGCTGCGGGCGTCGCGG
>JADFOB010000088.1 GCA_022563055.1 Planctomycetota bacterium | reverse complement strand
GTGGATGCTCAACACCCACCTCGACAACCCATCGGAAAGCGAAGGAGTTGCTCGGGAAAGGAAGGCCGGGTAACCTGTGAAACCACGAGCCGCCATCAAACCTCCAACTGGCAATGGGACATCCTCGCGGGTTTCCTGTGGAGTGGCATACTTCTGCCAGTCCGTTGACATTCCCGCCCCTCGGTTTTGGAAGCCACCGAGCGCGATCGATCCGTCCTTCTTACGCCACGTCTTGTGAATGCGCATGAACAGGCGCTCTCGGTCGGGGATATGCTCGGGCGGCCAGTCCATTACTTCGTCGTCGCAAGCCACAAGAACGGTCCGTAGTCGTGGGTGCGCGGATCGAAGCTGCCTTTGATGTGATTCTCACCGCGGTCATCACCGTAGAAGCCCGCTTTGTTGGCGGGGTCTGCAGGGATGTTGATGAGCATCTCGTAGCGCGGATAGTCCCAATGAAGATCGATGCTCCCGTCAGGACCGGGCAGGATTTCCGGCAGGTCCACGACGCGACTGAAGGTGTCCCAAACCCACTTCGTGTTGCGCCTCAGGAAGTCGACCGCCCGCGTCCAGGTTTCCTCCGCGTAGGGCGCCTGGGCTTCATCTTCGTCCAGTTCGAGTTCGAGTATCGCGCGCGAAGCCTCAATGATCTTGTCGAGCGGGGATGGCGCCGGGGTCGCGGGATTCCGTTTGCGGGGGAAACAACGCGGCTGCTCGGTTCGCGCGAATCCTTCGCTCTCGTCGACGCCGTGCCCACACCAACCGCGCGCGTCGACCTCAGCACGAGGCGCACGCCAGGCGTCTGGGCGCACGTAGTCGCAGTCAGGACGAATGGGGGGTGCAAGCGCAAGCGCCATCAATGTCCCTCAAGTTCGAGGCAGGCCACGTTGGCAGTCTGAAGAAGCGACTTCAAGGCTTCTTCCTTGGTGACGGCTCGATCAACAAGCCGCCTCAGCTCTTTCAAGTTATCCGCATCGAGCGAAACGAAGAAATCCTTGGCTGTGGAAAAATCACCCTCATCGTGCGTCGAAATGCGCAACGTATGCGTGACAAATGCGGCTGTCGGGCCGTCCGCGGCGTCCTTCTTGAAGACGGGGCGGATGTCCGTGAGAATCCGCGCATTGCAGTACACATGTGCCTGCTGCTTTTGGATGTCGTGTGCCTTCGCCATGACTCCGAATGTTTCGTTGGAGGACAAGAGGGCAGTCAAATCTTCCTTGAAAGAACTCCAGTCTATGCTTTCGGTGTCTACACGTACCGATGTGCGCGCGGCGTCACACACTTGTCCAACGAACTCGTCGATGGGCGTGTCCTGAATCACGCGATAGAGTGACATGAGCATCGACACGATGCTGACGGCACGTTCTTTATCGAGCTTTGTTTCCGACGCGATTCTGGCGGCGAGCGTCGCGCGGTCCTGGCCAAGTGGTGCCGCTCGAATAATCCCTATGAGCTGCTGCCGCTTCTCCGGGCGCATCGCTGCCAGTTCGGCAACCGGCGTCTTAAAGGGTGGCGGAATTCGCAAGTTCATCGCTACCAGGTCTCCGAGGCTGGCTGCTTCCCATCGCGACAGCGGCCAAGGAACCGCCGTCAAATACTACGCCATGCTACTCTCTTCGGTCCACCAGCGGCATTTGCTTTTCTAATCTTGAGTTGCGCCACCGTGACGAAGCTAGGCCGCGCCCGTCGTGGGCGTCCCATTCGCGGGCCTCGCCGGACCGCCTCCACCCAACTACCGAGCCTCGAACGGTACATCCGGTCCAGCGGAACTGCAACAAATGGTCATCTGGCGGTGCCGATCGAGTTCATGGCAGCAGATCAATCAATTCCTCTATATGGGTGCGAAAGACGCCCTATCCACGTCGGATTTGTCATCCGCGTGGTAAAGCACGATAATAGGGTAAGGCGTGGGCGGGACGTCCGGCTGCCACGCGGTGGGTGGTTGAGCTTGGCTTCAGCCGCTCTTGGCGCTCATTGGGGCGTTTTGACATACGATTCGTGTAGGCGAAACAGCACTGCGGGACGTGCCTGGACCACCCACCCAAACCGTGTCCCGTTTTCGTCTTCCGGGTGAACCGGTGCGGAAACGGCATTGAGTTCGCCGAAATCGCGCGGGCTGAAGCCCGCGGCTCGGAACACAGAAACGGGAAATGCTGTAGTAGGGAAGAGGATCACCCATGTGTGGCATTATCGGTTATGTCGGAAGTCGGCCCGCCCTGCCGATCCTGGTGGAAGGTCTGCGACGGCTCGAGTACCGAGGTTACGACTCCGCCGGGGTGGCCCTGGTCGACGAGCACTCGCTTACCGTGACAAAGGCTGCGGGGCGCCTGGCCATTCTCGAGGGCATCCTCGATATGAAAGCCACCCAAACGCACGGCATCGGCCACACCCGCTGGGCGACGCACGGCGCACCTACCGATGAAAACGCGCATCCCCATTTGGACAGCAGCGGCAAGATCGCGGTCATCCACAATGGGATCATCGAGAACGATCGGGCGTTGCGGACTTATCTCGAGCAGCAGGGCGTGGAATTCCAGAGCGAGACGGATACCGAGGTTCTCGCTCAACTGATCGCACGCTTCTACGACGGCAATCTCGAGAGCGCCGTGCGCCAAGCCCTTCACGAGGTAACCGGAACCTACGGGATCGCCGTGGTTTGCGCGGACGAACCGGATGTCATTGTGGCAGCGCGCAAGGGCAGCCCGCTCATCATCGGCGTGGGACAGGGTGAACATATTCTCGCCTCCGATGCCGCCGCCATTCTCGCCCACACAAGCCAGGTGGTCTACATGGGTGACGGGGAGATGGCACGGATCACACCCGACGAGCTCAGGCTCACGACGCTGGACGCGATCCCCGTCGCCAAGGAAGTGCAGGAGGTTACCTGGTCACTCAAAGAGATCGAGCTGGCCGGTTATGAGCATTTCATGCTCAAGGAGATTTTCGAGCAACCCGACGCACTGGAAAACCTGCTGCGAGGGCGCATCGACCTGCGGGCCGGGGCGATTCATCTTGGTGGTCTGGTCGACTGCTCGCGGGAGCTGACGCGGGCCAAGCGGTTTATCCTGACTGGCTGCGGGACGGCGTGGCATGCCTCGCTCGTGGGCGAGTATCTCTTCGAGGGGCTGGTCCGTGTTCCCACCGAGGTCGAGTATGCCAGCGAATTCCGCTACCGAAATCCGATCATCGATGACGGAACGGTGGTGATTGCCGTCTCCCAGAGCGGCGAGACGAGCGACACGCTGGCCGCCCTGAGCGAGGCCAAGCAACGCGGTGCGCTGACCCTCGGCGTCGTCAACGTCGTGGGATCCACCCTCGCCCGCGAGACGGACGCCGGCATCTTCCTGCACGTCGGTCCCGAGATCGGCGTCGCCAGCACAAAAGCGTTTACGGGGCAAGTGGCTGTGCTGGCGCTGGTGGCGTGCTACTTGGGACGGCGCAAACACCTTTCGCCGGCGGAGGCTGCCGAGTTCATCACGGCCCTCGCTCACATCCCCGCTCAGATGCGGCGATGGCTCGAGGATACGGATGAAACCAAACACATTGCCGAGCTGTTCCATCAGCGCGACAACTGGCTTTACCTCGGGCGCGGGTACAACTATCCGGTAGCCCTCGAGGGCGCGCTGAAGATCAAGGAGATCAGCTACATCCACGCCGAGGGCATGCCGGCGGCGGAGATGAAGCACGGACCCATCGCGCTGATCACAAAAGGCATGCCGGTCGTGTGCATCGCCACGGCGGGAAGCCAGTACGAGAAAATCCTCAACAACATCTCCGAGGTGCGCGCGAGGGGTGGCACCGTCATCGCCATCGCCACCGAGGGCGACGAGCGGATTGAAGCCCTGTCGGACCACGTTCTCTACGTACCCGCAACGCTCGAGCCGCTACAGCCGCTTCTCACCGTCATCCCACTGCAGCTCATCGCGTATCACGCCGCGTTGCTCCGCGGGTGCAACGTTGACAAACCGAGAAACCTCGCCAAGAGCGTCACGGTGGAGTAGCGCACGGCCGGCGCGGAACACAGCAGTCCCTGCCCAACGCGGTCGCCAGAGCTCTACCGCGAGTTCACGCAGTTGATGAACTCTCCATCTTCCAGCAGGACGCGCACGATGCGAACGGCTTCCTCGCCGACGGCGCTTTGGGCCTGGTCGGTGGATGCGCCGATGTGGTGCGTACCGTATACACGCGGAACCTTGATCACGGCGTCCGTAAACTCCGTGTCGGTGGCTCCCGGTTCGATCTCATAGACGTCGAGCGCGGCGCCGGCGATCACGCCTTCGCGGATCGCTACCGCCAGTGCCTTCTCATCGACGATGCCGCCACGACTACAGTTGAGCAGGAAGGCCGTCGGTTTCATCGTCTTGAGCTGGGGTTCGCCAATGAGGTGTTTCGTGTCGGCGCCTCCGGGCACGTGAAGGGCGACGAAGTCGGACTCTTTCAGCAGTTGCTCGAACGAAACCTTGCGCGCGCCGAGTTCCTTCTCGCGCTGGGGAAAGTCGACGACATCGCTGTAGATCAGGTTCATGTCGAAGGCTCGCGCGCGTTTGGCGACCTCGTATCCGATGCGTCCCAACCCGACAAGGCCCAGCGTGCTTCCCTTGAGCCCCCGCGCCTTACTGTATTCCTTCTTGTTCCAAACACCCTGTCGCAGATCGAGAGTCTCGTCGACGATGCGTCGATCAAGCGCGATCATCAGCCCGATTGTCAACTCGGCGACGGCGACCGCATTCATTCCGGGGCAGTTACACACGCGGATGTCCCGCTGGGCAGCGGCATCGATGGCGATCGTGTCGTACCCGGAACCGGCACGGATGATGAGGCGCAGGTTCGGCGACGCATCCAGCATGTCAGCCTCGACCCGCGTGCTGCGAACGATGAGAACCTCCGAGGCTGTCTCGCCAAGAGCCGCCTTGAGTTGATCGTTCTTGAGCGAGGGGTCCATCGTGACGTCACACCCCAGCTCCCGCAGCGCAGCCACACCCTCGGGGGCGAACTTGTCCGCGATAAGTACCTTCATGGTTCATCCTCCATGCAAACTTCAGGCACCGTGCCTTGGACCGCGGTGCGCCGGAATCGATTCGCCGCGGGATACCGTAGCGGGATGGCCAATCCGGGGCAACCGCCAAGCCAGGACAAGCGTTCCGCTATTGCGTAGTCCCGGCGCGTCGGAACCTCCCGTGGCCCCCGCAGATCGCCGAAGAGCACCGGCCTGGGAAGCGGATGCCTCCATCCTTGCGAAGTGTGTGGCACTCGCATGTTTAGGAGTGTCGATGCGATAGTGCTCTGTCAACGGTGATTTGACGGGCTGCGCGGAGATTGCGATGGGTGCTCCCGATGTTCATCGGGAGCACCCATACAGATCCATACCGTCCCGATGAAAACCGGGATTAGGGAGTCCCGACGTACGTCGAGACCACGCGACCGGTCAACAGAGAATTGACAGGGCACTGGAACATTCAAGCGCGCCGCTCCCGCGGTCGATTTCGTGTTGCTCGCTGGATTCCTACTCTCGTGCTCGCACCCATGCTTCCAGGACGGCGTGGAGATCCATGGTGCTCGTCCGGGCGAGCTTAAGATCCTCGATCAACCTCGCGCGTCCCTCCGGCGTGGCCATCGCCGTACGCACGTTGCTGAGTTCCGTCGATCGGCCAAGCGCGCCGGCCACCTCGTTGCACAGGATGGCCAGGGATCTGATGATGGAGAAGCGTTTTCCCAGTGGAACGTCTGCCTCTGCGGCGCTAACGCCTGCTCGGGCCGCCGGCGCTCGGCGCGAACCAGCAAGCATGAGCCCCCCGGGCGCATCAGCCGGCGAACCATCGCAGGTGGGAGCGCGGTCGTAGAGGCGCTGAAGGAAACGCACGGCGGATAGGTTGGCGTTGCGTGTCGAGGTAGCCAGCGCCTGATGGCTTCGATCCAAGCCGGGTCTTGCCACGCCCATACCGCGGTTGGCGGCGATCGCATCGCTCCAATAGCCCAAGGCTCCGATTCCCGTGATGACGCCGCACGGAGCGGTCAGCTTGGCGCCGAGCGCCTGGCGCGTATGGCCCACGGCGAGCTTCTGTAACACA
>JADFOB010000087.1 GCA_022563055.1 Planctomycetota bacterium | reverse complement strand
CCTCGAGCAAGCCGGCCGAAAAGATCCCGCAGCCAGTCAGCTCCGCCGGGAAATCGCCAACCGTGCGGAGGACGCAGCCGGTCTCGTCGCCCAAGCAGAGATGCTCATCGCCCAGGGACAGCTCGCCGCAGCGGCCGAACGTGTCCGCCGGGCCAAGGCCATCGACGCACAGGATAACAGCGTTGGACTGATCGAAACGAGAATCTGCAACCAGGTGCTCGACAACGCGCGCAAAGCGATTGTCGAGGGACGGCTCAAGCGGGCAGCGGACGAGTTGGCATGCCTGGGTCCGCTTGGAGATTCGCTCCCCTCGAAACGGGAACTGACGGACATGCTGGCGACCGCCCGTGAGGCAACGGACGCCGTCGGGGCGGGTCGATATGGTGACGCCCGCCAACACGTGCTGACTCTGGCTCGTCTGCTACCCGACGTCACCTGGGTAACCAAGGCGGTGGAAGACCTCAAACGCATCGATGAGATTCGCACCGCGCTGTGCGGCGGTCCATTGGGAGAACGTGTCGGTGACAGTCCCCCGACAGCGGCGAGGAAGGAAGGCGCACGTCCCCAACGCCGATCGCTCGACGATACCGTGGCGCTACCGTATCGCGCGGATGCCGGTGCGCGTGGCTTGCCCGACCGGCTGCTGTTGCTCGTGGACGGCGGTGGGAGTTACCTGCTGTTGATGGGGGGACAGGCTTCGATCGGACGGGCCGCCAGCGACAAACCGGCGGACGTACCCGTGTTCAGCGACATCGCCGAGCGCCATGCGAACATCGCTCGCGTGGACGAGGATTACTTCTTCTTCAGCTCCAAGGTGGCTGAGGTTGCCGGCCGCAGAGCCAAACACCAACTGCTACGCGATGGCGATCGGATTGTCCTGGGCGCCAGGCGAAATTCACGTTCCGCCTTCCGAGCCGAAAGAGCGCCACCGCCATCATCGAGCTGAGTGATACGACGAAAATGCCGCAGGATGTGCGGCGTGTAATTCTGTTTGACGGCCATGCGACCATCGGCCAGGGGCCAACGGCGCACATCACGTGCCACCACGTGCAGCCTGCGCTGGTTCTGTTTGAGCGATCGGGCTCCCTGTGGATCCGTCAGAGAAATGACGGACACGTGAATGTGGAAGCCACGGAACTGAAACTAGGGGAGCCGACCGAGATTGGCGGCGTCGGTCTCGTGCTGGAACCGTGGCGACTGCGCTCCTCCGGCGTCGCGAGGGCTTAGCGCGGATGTTTTATCACACAGAAGAGGTTGAACGTGGGAAGGTTGAAGGTTTCGACGTTTTGACGTTTCGACGTTTTCTCTTCGGCGGTTAATTATGGCGTATCGATTCAAACATGGCGATCGACCGCTTGACGACTTCACGGTCCAGCGTGCGGTGGGAAGCGGTGGATTCGGCGAAGTCTACTACGCAATCAGTGACGGCGGGCGCGAAGTCGCGCTCAAGTACCTCCGCCAGAATCCGGAGGTCGAGCTGCGCGGCGTCAGCCATTGCATCAACCTCAAGAGTCCGCACCTCGTCTCCATTTTCGACGTCAAGAAAAACGCGGACGGTGAATACTTCATCATCATGGAGTACTGTTCCGGACCTTCCCTGCGTGATTTGCTCATCGCCGAGCCCAACGGGTTTGAGCCGCAAAAGGCCGCCTTCTTCCTGCGAGAGATTGCCAAGGGTCTATCTTATCTGCACGATCGCGGCATCGTTCACCGCGACCTCAAACCGGGGAACATCTTCTACGACGACGGCTACGTGAAGATCGGCGACTACGGTCTGAGCAAGTTTATCGCGGTCTCCCGCCACAGCGTTCAGACCTCGAGTGTCGGTACCGTCCACTACATGGCTCCGGAGATCGGAAGCGGCGACTACTCCCGAAGCGTCGACATCTATGCCCTCGGCGTGATGCTCTACGAAATGCTGTTGGGCAAGGTGCCGTTTGAAGGATCCAGCATGGCTGAGATCCTGATGAAGCACCTGACGACGCAGCCCGAGGTCGATGAGCTTCCGGACCCGTTTGGACGGGTTATCCGAAAGGCACTCGAGAAGGATCCCAAGGATCGCTACCAGAGCGTTGACGAGATGGTCGACGACCTCATGGCCCAGGAGGATGTGCAGAAGAGCCTTGCCGGTTTCAGTCCGCAGAGCCTCGAAGGTGCGGTCCGACAAGGTGCGGGCGACCACGCGGATTCGCCAATCCCTTCACCCAACCCGATTCCGGGATACGTGCGAGACTACGCACAAGGACCGGCCGGGCGCGGAGGAGCCCTGCCGGCGGTTCCGGTCGGGCCTGTGGGAAGCGGACCTCCCTTTACCGCCAGACTCACCAAGCGGATGGATCGTATCTCACGCAAATTCGACCAGCGCATGGCCAAGCTTGTCAAACGCGGCGGAGTCCGTCCTGGTCGGTTTGAGCGTGGCGTCCCGGCGACCGCCACGCCTCAAGCGGGGGGCCACCGCCGGCGGATGTGGCCTGCCCTGATGCTCTCCGTTGGATTGCTGGTCGGTCTTGGCGTCTTGTTTGGGAGCACGTGGGGCGAACCGGTGACGCCGGCGGCTTTTATGCTCGCGTTGGCAATGGCGGGCAGCATCGGGCTGTCCCGCAAGACGGCCCGGTGGTTTGACGTAACGACCGGCCCCAAATGGGCCGGCAGCGTGGTACGACTTTGCGTCAGTGCGCCGCTCCTCTTCATGGGCGCCGCTCCGCTGCTGGACGGCGCCCGCTACAACGCAGTGGGACTGGCCGTCGTGTTCGCCCTGCTTGCCGTAGCCTGGTGGGCGGATTGGGACACGGTGTTCGACCGCGCGGTCCATGGCGAACTGGACGTCTGGGGTGCGATCTGGAAGGGCGTCGGTGCCGGGTTGGCGGCGGTCATCCTCGCGGGGATGTTTGACGCCGGACGCGAGGAACTGGCGATGTACCTCGCCGCGTCCGTGTGCACAGCGGCCACACTGATCGTTCAGGCGAACGCATGGTGGATGGCAGGCCGGGGGAAGCGCGGGCAGCCTGGCTCTCCCGCCGCAGTCGATGTGCGCGGCGCATCTGAGCAGACCGATGGGCGAGATGACGCGCATCGGTCAGACGCGCCGCCGTATGCCCAGCCCGTCGATCTTGCGCAGTTTGGGTCGGAACAGAACGATGAGGCGGCAAAAACGTCTGCCGCCGGGGCGGACACTGTTCACCGAGCAGTGGCACGCCGGCAACGCCTCTGGGTAAGCCGCGCTTTTTGGAGCATTGCGTCGTTCGTTTTCATGGGCGGTGCGATCGTCGGATTCCTCGTGCCGCTCATTGCGCAGAATGTTGAATATCACGACGTGACGGCCGCCATCATCGGTTGCATTGGTTCGGCGTCTTTGATGATCTTCGCGCTGCGCAAGACGACCATGTACAAGCGGGACGGGTTCTGGCGTGAGACCCTGCGCCCCTTGATGATCTCGGTCCTCCTGTTCGGCGTCGGCGCAACCATCACGGGTATCGCGAGGGAATGGGATTACCACACGCCATACGAGCAGACGATGGCGACCGTTTTGGGCGACTCAACGGCAACGATCTCGACAACGATCTCGACAATGACCTGGCGTGGCCATGTAGGTGACGTGGGCCGAATCGCGTTGGTCGTGGGGCTGGTCCTCTGTTCTCTGCTGCTCATCGGGATCACGCTCTTTACGGGTCATCGGCGCCGCGTACCCAAACCGTTCCTGCAAGAACCGAACTCTGAGTAGTTCGAACCCGTCGCGGACGATTACCGGTCCCGGCATGGCTGCGATGGCCTGTAGCGTCAACCGCCCGCCCACCGTAACATTCGACATCAGCGTGTCGGATAAGACGACCTGTTGGTACAGTGCTACATAAATCCTGCGACTGTGCTTCTCAACGGAGCCGCGGGCTTTAGCCCGCGCGATTTCAGGGGCGCCGCGGCGTCGGCGACTCTCGTAGATTCGCGCAGGCTAAAGCCTGCGGCTCGGATAGTCGTGAGACTTGTGAAACACCGGGTGGGCGGGCACCTTCCATGGATACCGGCAACGCCGATCAGTTTCTTGTCGACGAGATTCATTCAGGCAGCCAGAGTGCGTGGCGAGAGTTGATCGCTCGCTATCACGGGCGGTTACTGGCGTTTGTTCGCGCGCGGACGGCAAGCCTTAGTGATGCGGAAGACCTGGTACAGGACACGTTCGTGGGGTTTCTCCAATCGCTGTCGCACTTTGACTCGTCGCGTTCGCTCGAAACCTACCTCTTCACCATACTGCGTTACAAACTCTACGATCTGCTTCGCCAGCGCAAGCTGCCCACCCAGACCGAACCGCTTGATTCCGATGACTGGTGGGAACGTGTCGTGCCGGGAACGTCCGAGACGCCCAGCGGAGTGGCGCTCCAAGCGGAAGCACAGCGTGGGCAGGAGGATCTGCTGGGAGATATCCTTCGCCAACTGATCCACGAGCTTCGCGATCGCGCTGCCTTCACCGATCTTCAGGTCATCGAACTGGTTTTCTACGCGGGTATGCGCAACCTCGACGTCGGTGAGCTCCTCGAGATCGACCAGAAGGCCGTGGCGGGCGTCAAGTTCCGCGCGATCGGGAAACTGCAGAAGTATCTCGGCGAGCGCGACCGCGCATCGCTGGCGTGCCTGGAAGAATCGGAGGCTGACGTGACGGTGGCGCGCGTGTGGCGGGAGCAGCGCCTGACCTGCCTGAAGCGCAGTACGCTGGGCTCCTACCTGCTGGGCATCGTCGAGGATCCCTGGCGCAGCTATATTCAATTTCATCTCGACGTCGTCGAGTGCCCGATGTGCATCGCCAACCTGGGCGACCTCGAGTCCGAGCAGGAGGACGAGGGTCCGGTCGACGTTGACAGGATCTTCCAGTCAAGCGTCGGATTCCTGTCTCACCCGAGCTAGTACTCCGACACACGTGAGTTGATGGGTGCCACTGCTCTGTGAGCAGTGTGCTTGACCGCACGAGTGCGTCACGATCACCGGCACTGCCGGCACAGCAGTGGCACACTTTGCAGAACGTCATCCATCACTTCAGGTGTGTCGGAGCGCTAGGGTCCGTCAAGGATGGTTTGAGAACAAAGAGGGACAGTCATGAATGGCGCTGCCGTTATTGTTTAAGACTCGGCCACCCACCCGGAAAGGCAGGTGAACGTCCGCCTTGGGTGGAACAACCACCTGCCCTACGCGGTGACTCAATCCGTGGAACGCAAGTTGCACACTAACGGCAGTGGTGCAGAAGGGCCATCACCTCGCCGCGGGTTCTGGGATCACTTCGGCATCGGCCTCGGACGGCTGATGTGACCATCACGCTGCCGGCCTTTTTGATCCCGCGACAGGTCATGCAGGCGTGCGTCGCTTCCATCATGACGGCCACACCCTTGGCCTGCAACTCCGTCATAAACAGGTCGGCGATCTGGGAGGTCAGGCGTTCCTGCACTTGAGGTCGGTGGGCGTAATCATCGACGACGCGGGCGAGCTTCGAGATGCCCACGACCTTTCCGTCGGGCAGATAGGCTATGTGCGCCTTGCCCTCGAAGGGCATGAGGTGATGCTCGCACATCGAGTTGAAGGGAATGTCTCGCAGGACGACAAGTTCATCGTAGTGCTCGGTGAAGGCTGTCTTGAGGTGGATCGATGGATCGGATCCCATCCCGGCAAAGAGCTCCTGGTACATGCGCGCGACTCGGCCAGGGGTACCCCGGAGGCCTTCGCGGGTGGGATCCTCGCCGACCGCAACCAGAATCTCCCGAACGGCGTTTTCTATGCGTTCAAGGTCCATGGGTGTCCACCGCGTGCAGCACAACGTCACTCGTTCCGATGGACATCGTAGAACAGGTGGACGGCGCAAGCAAGGGATCGCGAGTTTGGAGGTGTGTGCCCCGTGTGTGCATGGACCGTGACACTTCCCGCGGGATCGGCACACCCAGTCACAGCCGCTGGCGCCAGCCTGCGGACTCCCTTGCGTCAGAATGGCTCGCGAAGCGGGTTAAGGTGGCAATGTCTCACCGGGCTTGCGCCCGGTGCTCTGATAAGCGCGCTGATAAGTGCCCCAAGAGTGCTCTGGAAAAGTGCCCTGGAAAGTTCCCAACGCCGAGTCTGTCACGCACCCGCGGGTGCCACTGCTCTTGAGCAG
>JADFOB010000086.1 GCA_022563055.1 Planctomycetota bacterium | reverse complement strand
GTCTTCCCGGCAGTCTTCTTACATCCCTTCTTCATAACCCTTCCTTTCGCGCCGCGCGGCTTTGCGGGCACTGATGATCCGAATGTTCTCGTCTTCGTCGCGATGAGCAACCACGAGCAATCGCCCGAGATAGGAGCTTCCAATCGTCACAAAACGATCGTCGCCCGGCCGGGGGTGCGCCGGGTCGGCAATGGTCAGCGACAGCGGATCGCCGAAGACCGTCGAAGCCTCCTAAAAAGACACCCCGTGTTTGGCATGGTTGCTCTTCGCCTTTCGTGAGTCCCAATCAAAAACGATGCCCATGTGCGCTCTCGCGTACAGCCCTTACGCTCCTGCCGCGTTTCGCCGGACCCGCGAACAGGAACCTGCCACCCCGCCCAGGATTATAGACGGGTCGAAGCCGCCTTACGGGCGAACACAACATCATAATACGTTGCACCGGTCCATGTTGTCGAGCCGCCACACGAACCAACCGAGCCCGGTTGGTGGGGTCGAACACCTATCAGCACCGACCCGATTCTCTCGTCACGTTTGCAACCTGACCTACCCTCTGGAGGCGGGCGTGGGTCGCTCGACCTTGCGTGTTTCGGGAGCTGATGGCGTGTATTCAGGCACGAGGCGTTTTAATTCGCTTTGAAGCTCTCCGTTTGACGCGGTGTCCGCCATCGCAACAAGGCGCTCGATACCGCAGCGGACCTCCTCGAAGTTCTCGCTACGATGTTTCCAGATGCCGATCTTGGGATGGGCGGTATCGCCAATGTGCTCGCCCTCGGTCGAGAGTTCCTCGAAGAGCTTCTCACCCGGACGCATTCCGGAAAAGGAGATCTCGATATCGGTGTGGGGTCGCAGACCGCTCAGCGTGATCATATCGCGGGCCAGGTCGACGATCTTGACCGGATCGCCCATGTGCAACACGTAGATCTCGCCGCCCGCGCCCATCGTCCCAGCCTGCAGAACCAGTTGGGCGGCCTCGGGAATGGTCATGAAATAGCGCACCATCTCCGGGTGCGTCACGGTCACGGGTCCGCCCGAAGCAATCTGTTTCTGGAAGATCGGAACGACGCTGCCGCTGCTTCCGAGCACGTTGCCAAAGCGGACCGTGATAAAACTAGTGGTGCCTCGCCCGGCAAGACCCTGCACGTACATCTCCGCCACGCGTTTGGAACAACCCATCACGCTGGTGGGGTTGACGGCTTTGTCCGTCGAGACCATCACCATCGTCTTCACGCCCGCCGCCAGAGCGGCGTTCGCCACAGCCACCGTACCACCGATGTTGTTCTTGACGGCTTCGCCCGGGTTGATCTCCATCATCGGCACATGTTTGTGGGCGGCGGCGTGAAAGATGATCGACGGTTGTTCGTCGGCGTACAGGCGTTTGAGGCGGGTCTCATCGACGATGTCGGCGATGGCCGGCACCACGTCGAGCTCCGGATAGCGGCGACGTAACTCACGGTCAATCTCGAACAGACCGTTCTCACTCTGCTCCAGGAGAACGAGCCGTTTGGGATCGAACTGGGCCACCTGTCGACAGATCTCCGCGCCGATGCTCCCGCCCGCGCCGGTGACCAGGACGCGCTGACCGCGCAGTTGCTCGCCGATCTGTTGGGTATCCAGCTCGACGGGTTCACGCCCCAGCAAGTCCGCGATATCCACGTCACGTATCTGCGACACGGTGACGCGACCCTCGATCACATCCGTGACAGCCGGGATCGTCCGAAACAGCACGCCGGTGCCCTCGCATCGCTCCACCAGATCGCGGATCACGCGCGGCGTGGCGTGCGGAAGTGCGATCAACACCTCCTGCACTTCCCGGGCCACGCAGATCTCACGGATGTCCTTAATGCTCCCGAGGACTTCGACGCCGTGAATCCGGCTGTGGGGCTGCGCCGAATCATCCACGAAACCGACACAATCGTATCGATCCCGGCGCATGCGGAAGAGCTGGCGAACCAGTGCCTCACCCGTGTCACTGGCGCCGACGATCAGGACGCGATTCACTTCGGCGCTGCGCTGCGGTTGAATGTCCTCGTAGTAGAAGCGGACAAGGATTCGGGCGGCCGAGACGAACCCGACCGTACAGGCCCAATCGAGCGAGAAGACGGACGACTGACGTAGAAAGGGCATCGCCCCCCGGTCAATCAACGGGTGACCGAACCTGTACCGCCAGATGTTCTCCAGCAAAAAGTAGACACCCAGAAAGACAAACGAACCCGCCAGGGCTGCACTAGTGACGCTGAACAGATCCCGCAAGCCGACATAACGCCAGGTTCCTCGGTGCTGACCGCGCCACAGGAAGATCAATAGTTTGATCGGTACAGCCAGCACCAAGAGAGGAAGGTACAGCTCGTAGAACCAGCGACGATCGCCCACGATCCAGCGAAAGTTGTAGGCAAGACAAAAGGCGGCCAGAAGCGCAGCGCCAAACAGTACACCATGGGCGATCACAACCAGCGGCGTGCGGTGGCGGTCCAGCACGCCCAACGGCGGATCTTCCAAACTGGTCTCTTCCTCGCTCACCATGGGATCTAGTCATGGACGGACCCGGCAAAGATCGCCGGCGCCGTTACAGGTGATCAAGTCCGAGCAACGATGCATCCGCTGCCCCGCAGACGAGGTTCGCACCGATGTCAGTCGCGAATAACGCGCGGTTGCCATCGTGGATAAAGCAGCACCTACTCGCCCGTGGCGCCGCTTGCGCCGGTCAGCGCACGCATGTGGGTGGGCCACTCGGCGTACACGGTTCCGGGCTCAGCTCGCGCGAGCTCCACAGCGTTCCGGATCGCCTCATCCCGCTCATCGAGATACCACAGAGCCAGCACACGCAGAGCCTGGGCCGTCGGACGGTCGCTGTTGCCCTGGGCGAAGAGCCGAACTTGAAGACGAACCCGCTGGATTTCCTCTTGCTCGCCGTACCGCGAAGCCACGTTAAGCTCGCGGAGGAATGGGTTGGGCTCGCGACGGACCAGACCCTCCAACACCAACATCGATGTCCTCATCGCGCCGAGCGATAGATGGCAGAAGAGATCACCGATGCCGGATTCCAAATCGGGAATGCTCAACAGCGCGGCCGTCTCGAACGCCCTGCCCGCCTGACGATAGTCGCCCGATCGAAACCGCGCCCAGCCCACGGGGCGAAGATCCTCTCTTGCCTTTTCGATCCGCCGACCCAGAGCTTCGCCCAGACTGGGTGCGTCGGGAGAAGGTTCGGGAACCGCTTGGGGGATGAACGGAACCGCTCTCGCTGCCATCGCGCCACCGGCACCGGGACCCGATGCGCTGAACTTCCAGATCGCCCGCTGTACCGGCGCGTCAAGCGACATCGCCTCAATCATCGAGCTGCGGCGCGTCAAGATCGTGGTGAGGTCGCCGGGAGTCCTACCACCCGGACGTCGCCCAAACCCACCGTATTGGCGAAAGGCGCCCCGGAGCGACGACGAAATGCTGGACGTCCCAGGAACATAAGGCAGAGGAAAGCCAAGGCTGCTGACCCGGCTCGGCAGCGCGTATCCGGCACCGCTTCGCCCCGGAATCGACCTATTGGCGAGTTGCCCAAACGGCGTCGACGCCGCGGAAGTTCCGCCGCGCCGCGCCTGGTATTGGTATCCCTGCCGGGGCACGCCACCGGCATAGCCTCCATACACACCAACGGCACGATACCTCGGTCGCGCGTTTCCGTACGGGTCGATCAGCGAAGTGGAACTACTGTAGTCATCCACTTGGGCAACGGCGCGACCCTGGCCCAACCCCGCCATGCCCAGCAGTAGGAGCCATCCGCTCGAGAGTGTCCGGAAACCTCGCAGGTGATTCATGCGCACAAACTCCCCTGCCCGCCGACTGCGCAGCGACGCTATCCTACAATCGGCAAATCGTAGGACGACACTCCGTCCAAATCAAGGGAACCTAGTGCTCTTTCATGCTTGTTTTGACGGGTTGGCTTAGTCATTTGTGGCCCAGCCGCCCTCGGCTGGGTGGGCGTCCAGACACAGCGGAGGGCCGCTGTGCCACACGGGAGTGTCCAGACACAAGGGAGGGCCGCTGTGCTACACGGGGCAAGCCATCGAATCATCGTTGACAGAGCACCAGCGCATCTCCGCGCCTAGCTCTGTGGGTGCCATGGGCAAGCGCCGGCTTGCCAGTGCTGGTCTCGTAGACACACCGGCAAATCCCGGCGTGCCGGAACCCATGGCACCCGCGCGCCAACCCGCAGAATCACGTGTGAAGGCGCCCCAGCGCACCGATACCGCGGAGGGTGTGGCCATATTCGTTGGGATAATACAGCGATTCATCCTTGCCGTTAGCCCGGCTGGGGCCTGAGACCACGAGGGATGACCACACCCAGAGCGGGATTGGGGACCGGTTCAGACTGGACCGACACCTGCCCGTCGCCATAATTGAACTGCCGGGTGCCTTGGCTAAGCGGAGCGCGGCCATGCTGACCTTGTGGAAGGTGTCCCGTTGCATGCCCGCGCCCCCGTTTGGGTTGGGCACCCCGCTGTTTGTTTGCGAGCGGAATATGCGTAAGTTGATTCTTGACAATGGGTTATGCGCACGGCGGCACGGACCGGCGTGCGGCGAATCTTCGAGTCCTATAACCGGTTCGACGGTCGCCTCCGGAGTCCGCGCTGTTAAGCGTTCCGCTGTCGCCACGGGGGGGGGTCGTGAGACACTGCTCACAGAGCAGTGGCATACCTCGGGACTACTTCTTCCATGGACCGGCGGTCGGGCATCTGCGGGATCGTGGACTGGGAGTTCTTCGTACCCGGCAAGTCGCCGCGGCGGTTTCACGCTTGTCGAGTTGATCGTCTCGGTCGGCATCCTCGTGGTCATGTTGTCCATCGCCGGCGAAGTGATGAGTATCACGGTCAAGGCCACCGGACAGGCGCGGGCGCTGACCGAGATCAACCAGCAGCTTCGCATATTCGAGCAAACCTTGCGGGAAGACTTGAGCCACGTGGACCGCGCCAATTCCGTCATGGTCATTCTCGCCAATCCGATCAATGCCTATTGGACGCAGGACGGGAAGGATGCCGACGACAACGCGGAGCCGGTCGATGGTTATCCGCACGCCCAAGACCCCCGGCGAGAGACGCGGACCAAGGGACAATTGGATCGCCCCCGGGCCGATGTTCTGATGTTCTTCACCGCTCGCCGGGCAACGAGCAACAGGCACCCACGTGTCTCGACGACCCTGCAGCAGGTGGTGTATGGACACGCGGACCTCGGCGAGTACGAGCCCGATCCGGTCAACGGCGACTTCACGCTCGTGTTGGGTTCGGATGCGTTCCCCGAGGACGTGGATACGATCTCGCCGATCCCAGCGGCGCGATGGTTGCTCGCCCGCCGCAACATTCTGCTGTCGCCCACGAACCCGGCCCAGTCGCTCGTGGATCCGGCCCCGATGCCGACCACGCTCGAGGATGACCGGTTCCTCCGCGGTGCTACCGACGTCTTGGAGAACTTCGTCTATCAGGATGAGGTACTGACACCGGATCACACCAACCCCTGGTATCTGCCGCCGATCTTATTACCGGGATCCGTCCCCTATGCACGAAGCCGGCTTGATCCGACGCCGCCGCCGATGATCGCCTACGCGGTGAACCAGTTCTTCATCGAGAACTGTGCGTCGTTCAAGGTGGAGTGGGCGCTCGATCCGCTGAGCGATTTTGTAGACGGCAAGCTCAACGGAGAGAGGCAGGTTTTCTGGATTGATCCGGGTGCCTTACCGCCGCCCCTAAGCCCGAACGATCCGCCCGATCCGATGAAAGCCCTCCACGACGCGCACGTCGAAGCCGGCGCGAGCGCAAATACGGAAAAGGAGCAGCGCCTCTACGCACTGATCTACGCCGCGCGCGCGGGCTACGAAGGCGAGGTCTACAGTCTAGAGGATCGCGTCGGCGGTCCGGGCCAAAGCCAGCTCTGGTACGATGCCGGGGAACGTCCGAATCTGGCGACGTTCACCGGTGCCCGGCGTAAGCCCGCCAACTCCGACGATGCGAACAGGATCGTGCCGGAGGATCTCTTCCCCGGCGCGCTGCGGATTACGATCGACGTCTTTGACCGCGGCCGCCGCCTGGATCGACCGGTTCGCCACGTCATTATCGTTCCGGTGGGGGCGTAACGCGGATGATTCACCGCGGAGAT
>JADFOB010000085.1 GCA_022563055.1 Planctomycetota bacterium | reverse complement strand
CCGATGCGAAGCCAGGATGGGGGATTGGCAGCGAGGTTGCGAACCACGAAGTGTGCGATGCCCCCGCATCACAATGCCTTCCCCCACCCTTCGCCACGCACGCCCTGAGGCTACGCTATGCACACTGGTGGCAAAGGATGGGGCACCCCCGCGATACGATCAATGACCGCGCCGCACGAGAGCCAATCGCGGAACCACGTTCGATAACAACGGCGCCGCAATCCATCCATGTTCGATAAGAACCGCACTACGACCCCTTGCGAGCGCCATGTTGCATTCGGCGCGCCCGGACGATTGACTTCCTTGGGCGACGTGCCAACAACCAAGTAGTAACCCATCCAACGCCGGTGGATCCGTGTTTCCCGGCGTTCCACGGCCGCCATGGGTGGCGGTCGCAACTTCAACGGACTGTTAGACGGAGGGGCGAGTGTTGACAACGCGAGGCTATCCTTGCGCTTTGGGCGTGTGGTTTATCGGTCTGTCCCTGGCGAGCGCGATCACGGGTTGTGGCGCGCCTGTCAACGATCGCACCGTCCTCAAGCCGCTCTTCGCTTCCGAGTGTGACAGCGACGCCCAAGCCGCCTTCGATTCGGTGGACGTCGTGATCCTTGACTGGACCGGCGGACGCAACCCGATCTACCCGGATGACGTGCTCGAGGGCGTTGACCTCTCCCTCTTCGACACCGCCGATGGTGGAACGCTGGGTGATGATGAAGAAGCGTTCAAGGAAGCGGTGCGACGTGAAGTCGCCCGGATTTACTGTGATCTCGGGACGATGCCCGTTCGAGTTCGTAACGGCGAGGATGACGACGTCGATTATGACGTAACGGTCGTACACATCACGCAGGAAATCCGGCCCGGAGGCGGCACCGACATTGGGGAGGGCGAGTACGACCCCTGCAACGCGCAGCATGACAACGCAGCCATCCTCTTTGGCGAGCGCTTATTGACGCTCAGTAATGCGTACGCTTACGAGGAGTGGGTCAACATCTTTGCCAATACGTGTGCCCACGAGATCGGTCACACACTTGGTTTCGGGCACATCTCACGGCGGGATCGGCCCGACACCGGACGAACGCTCTACATCGAACTGATGCTCGCGGGCCACACGATGGCGGAGCTTCGCTATCCCCAGCGCTTCCTCGCGGGTGAGACCAACTGTCCGGACAAGTCTGGCGCCGACGGCAAGCACGTCGACGCCGCGGAAGTCACGTGCGGCACGTCGACGGATCTCGGACCGGATGATTGACGCGGTGCTGTGGGACGGGCGATTGCTCCGTAGTCAAACACTGCTCACAGAGCAGTGGCACACGCGCCACGTCCAGCGCGCTCGATCGATCGTGCTTCCGCCGGCGTCCGTTTGGTACCGCAAACCCGCTGGATGACAGAGATTACCGGCGCCCACGGGGTTGCTGTCGGGGTCCAAAGGGGATCGGCTGACCGCGACTATCCTCCAGGACAAACTCGACCTGATCGCTGGTGAAGGAGGCATCACCCCGGATGACCAAATCCTTGCCGGTGTCCGTTTCGATCTGACTCAGCAGTAGCCGCTTGCGATTCAGAATCTGGTAGGCCACGTCGTTGGACACGGTGACCGTCACGGATTGGACCTGCCCGCGGGCAGTCGCAAGGTGGATGTTTCGCATGACGTCCAAAACCACCGACTCAGCCATCTTGACCAGACCGGCGCCCCGACAGTGACGGCACTCGAAGTACATGTTGCGCTTGATGGACGGTCCACGCCGCTGGCGCGTCATCTCGATCAAACCGAAGGCACTCATGCGCAGCGTACGGACGCGCTCTTTGTGATCCTTGAGGGCATCTCGAAGCGTCCGCTCGACGGCACGCTTGTGACGATCCAAACGCATGTCGATAAAATCGCAGATGATCAGTCCGCCCAGATCGCGCAGGCGCAGTTGGCGGGCGATCTCCTCCGCCGCCTCCGTGTTGAGCTGGAAAGCCATCTCCTCGGCGTCATCGACGGAGCGAAATCGGCCGCTGTTTACGTCAATCGCGACGAGCGCTTCGGTGCTCTCGATCACCAGCGAACCACCCGAACGAAGCGGAACCTCCCGCTTGTTGATGTTCTCGATTTCCTCCTCGATCCCGAACCGATGGAACAAGGGCTCCCGTTCGGTATAGAGTTCGACCGTCGCCTTGGACCGAGGCATCGCGATCTGCAGGAACTCGCGTGCTTTGGCAGCCGCCTCGGCGTCATCGACGATCATCCGCTTATATTCGGAGGAGTAGAGATCGCGGATGGTTCGCGTCACCAGATCCGATTCCTGGTAAAGCTCGGCCGGGGCAGTGAGATTCTTGACGCGCGCCACGACGTTCTTCCACAACCGCAGCAGGTAGTTCAGATCTCGCTGGAGGTCGCGTTTCGTGCGTCCGAGTCCCGCCGTACGGAGGATGAACCCAATCCCAGGCGGCAAGGTCAACTGGTTGAGCATCTCCCGCATGTCGCGGCGATCCTCGTCATCCTCGATCTTCCGCGACACGCCCGTGCGGCTCATACCAGGCATCATGACGAGAAACCGACCCGGTATGGACAAGTAGGTCGTCAGCGTCGGACCCTTCGTGCCCACGCCCTCTTTGATGACCTGGACAATGACCTCCTGCCCGCGCCGGAGACTCTCCTGGATCGGCGGGCGATTCCGCCGGGGGATCTTTCGCCCGACGTCCTCGGGCTCGCCGGCGTAATCCGGGAAGTACTGTGGCTGAACGTCCGAGATGTGGAGGAACCCGTTCTTGGGCAAACCAAAGTCGACGAACGCCGCC
Source organism: Planctomycetota bacterium (assembly GCA_022563055.1). Next base: position 3,381 of record JADFOB010000085.1, on the reverse strand, counting down.
TGAATACTGGGTTCGACGTTGACGACGCGTCCCTTGTAGATGTTGCCGACGTGTGATTGCGAAGACGCCCGCTCGATGAACAGCTCTTCAAGCCTTCCCTGATGCACGACGGCAATCCGGCACTCGTCGCCCGAGGAGACGTTGATCAGCATCGTTCGCTGCGCACCGGCGGCGGGGCCGGGCGATTCGTCTTCTTCGGTTCCCTCTTCGACCTTCTCCGTCGTCGTCTTGGCTGGCGGGCGGCTGCGTTTCCTTGTCGATCTTTGCGGCGCCGCACTCTCGCCTTGGGCAACGTCGTCTTGGCGCCTTCGGGGTGCTCGTGGCTGGTCCTGCCTACCGCGATCAGATTCAGCGGGAGATACAGCGCGCTCGTCGACCGTATCGACGTCTCTCGTGCCTTCCGCAGGATCAAGGACAGCCTGAGCTGGAACGTCCGCCGACCGATCCACGGCGGCGGGTTCAGCCACCGTTGGCTCGAGCCCCGCGGAATCCTCAGGATCGCGCTGGGATCTCCGGCGGCGCCCGGAGCGCCGAACACCGCCACGCGACCCGCGGCGTTTCGCGGGACGTCCGGTCGACGTCTTCTCTTGAGCCTCCGTCGCGGCAGCGTCCGGAGCACCGGAAGTCTCGTTGGCGGCTAGGGGTTCCTCGCGCGGCTCCGCCGGGCGCCGGGCGATCCTCTTGGGACGCCGCTTCCGGGCTCCCGCCGTCTTGCCCTCCTTGGGTGCGATCGGTTTGTCCGCTGAGCCATGCGCCGATTCGGGCTTGGGAGCCGAGATGGCGTCCCCCAGATCGCCTACGTCAACCTGCCTGACTTCGACCGACCGCGGCGCCTGGTCCGAGGGAGTGCTCTGTCCCTCCTGCTGAGTCGGGAGGGGCCGCGCAGTCTTGGACTTCCTCTTTCCGCGCCGCGTTGGGCGGATCTTCTTGGCAGGCTCTCCTTCGCTTTTCTTCACGGTCTCAGGTGTCATACTATCACCGGGTGCTCGTAATCTATCGCCATCGGATCCGCGTTCGATGAATGCGGTGGTTAATGCCGGCGGGATCGAACCCCAGCAGCCCGCCGATCTCCGCCGGTCGAGCCGTTCCACCATCCGTAACCCGAAGCGTAAACGCCATGGTGTCACCATCCAGGTGGATGTCAACTAGATAGGGTCTAATATCGATACTCCGCGGTTGTTCATACTTCGGAGATGTCCGCTCCACGAGAAGCGTCTTAGCCTCGATGATGCGACGAATCCGAGCTTCCAGGTCCGCCGGTGGTGGGGATTCCAAATCCAGGCGGTACCGAACCTCGTCCGGCTGAAGTCGTTCGCGCGGCCCGAGCCGGCGAGCGTCGTGCATAACAAGGTCTGGAGGCATCTGCTGTTCGAGCCGGTTCGCGGCGGCGCTGGGGTCGATCGGTTCGGTGAAGTCGACCACGAGCGTCTCATCGTCAGAGGCGATGCCCACGGGGCGCGGCAGCGGGAGTGTGATCCGCGGTTGCGGATTGAAACCCTCGGAGAATCGAACGGGCAGAGCCGCCCTCGCCAAGGCGCGTTTGAAAAGCCGCAACGTGTCATGGTGCGAGATGAACCGCAAATCCCCGGTAATCGAGAAACGGAACGCACATCGGTACCGTTGGACAACCTCCGCCCCCCCATTTGATTCGTTCTCGCTCATTACGTTGCACAGCCATGCCCGCCGGGTCGCCCATCGTAGCATCTGCGAAAGAGCACCGGCAGATCACACCCAGCCGCGGGTTCGCCCCTGTGGCACAGCGGCCCTCCGCTGTGCCCGAGCAGGCACCCAGCCGAGGGCGACTGGGCTACAAAAACCCTTGCCAACCCACGGAAACAAACGCGACAGAGCACTAAATCGGATCCTCCGGAAGGATCTTCCTTGTCTCGTCACGCAGGTAGTTCGTCACCTGGCGTTCCGTATCAAATCCCAGGGCTCGCCGTGCGACGCGCTGCGCTTGGGCGGTCGTCGCCAGGCGAATGAGTTTCTTGACCTCCGGGATATTGGCCGGTGCCATGGAGAGATTCCGCAGCCCGATCCCGATGAGAAACAATATGTAGAGCGGCTGGCCTGCGATCTCTCCGCACAGGCTGCACTCGATGCCGGCCTGGTTGCACGCTCGAACAATATCCCTCAAGGAGCGCAGCACAGCCGGGTGCGACGCGCTGTAGCTGTGGGAAACCCGTTCATTGCCCCGGTCGACGGCGAGTAGATACTGGATCAGGTCGTTGGTGCCGATGCTGATGAACGCCACCTCCCGGCAGAATTCCTTGACCTGCAGCGCAGCCGCCGGCGTTTCCAACATCATTCCGATGGGAATGTTCGCGTCGAACGCAATGCCCTCCTCCTCGAGATCCTCCATCGCGTCATGGACCGTCATCTTGGCTTGTCGATACTCCATCAGGCTCGTAATCAGGGGGAACATCATCCGAACGTCGCCATCGGCGGAAGCTCGCAGGATCGCGCGGAGCTGGACCTTAAACATATCCAGGTGCGCCAGGCTGTATCGGATCGATCGCAAACCCAGCATGGGGTTTCGTTCCTGTTCGTACTGTTTCTCCTGCGTGTACTTGTCGGCGCCGAGGTCGAACGTGCGGATCGTCGCGGGTTTGCCGTCGCATCCGCGAATCACTTCTCGATAAGCGTCGTACTGCTCTTGCTCCGATGGAGCGCCCTCGGGGCGGAGAAACAGGAACTCGGTCCGGTAGAGACCCACGCCGTCGGCCCCCTTTCGAACACCGACGGAAGCCTCCGCGGGAAACTCAATATTGCTGTTGAGCACAACGCGGTGCCCGTCCGTTGTGAGCGCCGCAAGGTCGCGGAGTTCATCCAGCTCGCCGGAAAGGCGAACGTAGGCGGCCTCCTTCGATCGATACTCCGCCAGGGTCGCTTCATCCGGGTTGGCAATGACAAGCTGATTGGACCCGTCGATGATCACAACATCGCCGCCGCTAATACGCGTCGAAATGTCGTTGAGCCCGATGACGCCGGGACGCCCCCAGGAGCGCAGAAGGATCGCGGTATGCGATGTCGCGGCTCCGACATCCAGCGCAACGCCGACGACTTTCGTCTCGGGCAAGTGGGCGGTCTGGGTCGGACCCAAATCGTGAGCGACGAGGATGGCGGGCTTGGTCAGATGCGAGAGATCCTCGCGAGATTCGCCCAAAATGTGACGCAGGAGGCGCCGTTCGATGTCCTGGACGTCGCGGATACGCTCGACAAGCAGCGGATCGGTCATTTGCATGAAACGCCGCTGGTAGGCGCGCATGACGGTGCTTGCAGCGTAGGCGGCTGCGGCGTGCTTCTCCCGGATCAGGCTCTCTATGCTGCTGCGAAGCCCCTCATCCTTGAGAACCCCGACGTGCCAATCAAACACGTTGG
>JADFOB010000084.1 GCA_022563055.1 Planctomycetota bacterium | reverse complement strand
TCTCGTGGATGAGTACGCCCAGGAAGGGCTTGGTGACGCGGTCTTCTGCGCGGAGGGTTGGTGTGAGCAGCAGGAGGGCGAGCAGGGCGGCGGTGAGGATACGTCGTGGGTTCATAGGGCGCGTCCTGGGTGGGGGTGATGGGTCAGGTGATTATACCTCTTGTGTCTGCGGGGTAAGAGCGCGAAGCCGCAAGCGGCTTAGTCGTGGTTTGGTTGTTATAATCGCGGGTCTATGCTGATGAAGCGGATCATCCCGTGCCTGGACGTGCATGAAGGGCGTGTCGTGAAGGGCGTGAACTTTCTGAACCTGCGTGATGCGGGCGACCCGGTGGAGGTTGCGCGGACGTACGACGAAGCGGGGGCGGACGAGCTGGTATTCCTGGATATCACGGCCAGTCACGAGGGACGTGACATCATGCTGGACATGGTCCGGCGTGTGGCGGAGCAGTGCTTCATGCCGTTCACGGTCGGCGGGGGTATCCGGACGATCGAGGACGTGACGAAGCTGATCCAGGCCGGGGCGGAGAAGGTGAGCATCAACACCGCGGCGGTGATCGACCCGGACATCGTGGCGCAGACGGCGCAGCGATTCGGGCGTTGCGCGACGGTGGTGAACATCGATCCCAAGCGTGTGGCGGCGCAGGCGTTCATGGAGCGCTTCAGGGCAAGCGGCCGCGAGATGCCGGCGGATGGCGGATGGCGGATGTCGGATGGCGGATGGTTATCGACGGACGCCTTGTCTGATCCATCCGCAATCCCCCATCCCCCATCCGCCATGATCTTCGAGGTCCACACCCACGGCGGCCGCACGCCCACGGGTTGGGATGCGCTGGCGTACGCCCGGCACGTCGTCGGGCTGGGTGCCGGGGAGATTATTCTGACGAGTATGGATGCGGACGGGACCAAGGACGGGTACGACATCGAGATCACGCGCGCGGTTGCCGAGGCGGTGGACGTGCCGGTGGTCGCGTCCGGGGGGTGTGGGAGTCCGCAGCACATGCGCGAGGTCTTCGAGCAGACCCGCGCGGACGCGGCGCTGGCGGCGAGCATCTTCCACTACGGCGAGTACACGATCGCGCAGACCAAGCAGTACCTGATCGACGCGGGCCTGCCGATCCGCCCGGCGGTGTGAGTAGGAAGGGTGTTCCCGGGGACTTTCGGCGGATTATTTTAAGGAGTTGGCGTTTGCGATTTATAGTAACCCTTCACAGCAATCCACTCAAGAGGGATTGAAGAGCAACGACGGTGCGGGTTGGCCGGTGAGGTGGGCACGGACGGATTGGTGCAGGAAGTCGAAGGCGGACTGATTCTGCTGGGTGCAGGTGGCCATCACGGTCCAGATGCGTTCGCACCAGCGTTGGCCGGCGTCGCCGCGCGTGCCTTGCGTGACTTTGCGATCGATGACCACGAAGCGGATCGCCTGCTCGGCGAGGTTGTTCGTCGGCTCGACTCCGGGGGTGGTGATGAATCGGAAGTAGGCGTCGCCGTGTTTGCGGAAACGGTCGGCCATGTTCTTCGCTTCGGGTGTCCACGGCGGGTGTTTCGCGGCGGCCACCAGCTTCTTTCGCGTCTGTTGCAACGATTCCTCAAACCGTTCGGTCGTCATCGTTTCACGGCGATGGATCACCTTAAACAGCTTGCGCAGGTGGTCCAGCAGGCGGTGGCCGTACTTCTTTGTCGCCGCGTCGAGTGTCGTCAGATACTTTACGTCCCGGATCAGATGCGCCAGGCAGAACTGCACCGCGACATTGAAGTCGCCCATGTACTTGCGGTAAGCGGAGAAGAAATCGCTGCCGATCACGCCGGCGAACGCCTTGCCCAGCACCTCGATCAGCACACGCGAACCGCGCGACGGGTCGATCTTGAACAGCGTGTACAACTTGGCGCGGAAGCACCAGGTCCACAGCTTCTTGCCGCACTGCTTGTGGCCGGTCTCGTCGATGTTCAGGTGGGCCTGGTCGGGCAGCTTGGCCAGCAGTTCGTCATAGGCCCCGTCCAGCGCCCGGCGGGTCTTCTTGATCAGTTTGACGATCTGCCCGGGCGACATCGGCAGACCCAGCACGTCGCGTAAAAAGGCTTGAATCGTCGAGTAAGATGCGTGGCAGCCGCCCTTGAGATACGCCACCAGCGCGGTGAGTCGCGGGCCGGCCAACCCGCCCTTGACGACCACGTCCGGCAGCGGCGCGTAGTGGTGCTTGCGGCAGCCCGGACACCAGCAGGCATGCGCGCGGTGTTCTTCGATGCGGATGGGTTCAGCGATCAGTTCGACTTGTTGCACGATGCGCGGCTTGCGCCGGGCCCGCTTGAGTTCGCCGCCGCAATCGGGGCATTGCTCGAAGGTGTAATCCCACACCGCATCCAGTTGATCCGGCGAAAAAGGCGTGCGCTCGTGCTTGGGATGTCCCGGCTGACCACCGATCTTGCGCTTATGCCCCTTGCCCTTGACGGTCTTGGGCGTCGGCTTGACGATGTCGCTGGACGGCGGCTTTGAAGACGTGGACGAGTTCTTCTTGAGCCGGGCGTTCTCCCGCTCCAACTCCTCGACGCGGGCCTGCAACCAATCGACTCGCCCGATCAGTTGGCGTACCAACTCGATCAACTGCCGCTTGCTGAGTTGCTCCAGGTTGTCCGCCATTACCTCTTGTTATCGGACAACACGACCGGTGCGCTTGAGAGGCTGTGAAGGGTTACATCTATTTGTACCCCGTCATGGTAACCCGAGCCCCGGAAAAACCGGCGCATGCCACCGCAAACAGGCGCGTGCTGCCGCCATCCGACCCGCCCTCTCCGAGGTCTGGACGGCCTGGCACCTGCGTCTGGCTTTGTCGGGGCTGGGTATGCCCAAGGAGCAGACCTACCCGTGGATGCGCGACTGACTCGTGTCGGCGGATAGCTGGAAGCAGGAAGCGTCCCAGGGCGAGATCAACGTGCTGCTGGACTGGTCGATCACGGTCCGCAACCAGGCGGGGTATGACATGACGGGGGTGCTGGATGACATCTACGGGTATATCCGTGACAGGGCGCTGAACGACCCGGCGTGGCTTGATGAGAACGGCACCGTCTGGATGAAAAAAATGGTTCTGCGAATAGAAGATAAAGTTACGCCCGAACAGCGTAAGCAAGTCCTTGAAAACGTGGTGGGTCTGGTGGTTGAGGACCGGGACAGATTCCTGGGACTGGATGTAGGGGATATGGGCCGGCTCCAGGAGATGACCGAGCCGTATGGCGTGTCCAAGGCGGCGTGGGACGGATGGGTGCTGGACTGGTTTACGAACTCGGATACCTAGCGTGCGTCAAGCAGCAATCAGCTAAACATGCTCTACAAGTGGCTTGATGGGTTAGATGAATCGGCCGAAGCGGACACGGCGATGAGCGAACTGGCGCGTTTCGCTTCACGGAAACTCGCGGACTCGCCGGAACTCGATGGCAGCCAGTGGTACTTCAAGTCACTGAGCGTCCTCTTCAAGACGGAGAAGCAGCGGACCGATCACTGCTGAAAGCGATTGGCAAGGCAATACGCGATGTCTCGCTAAACAATAGGGGCCTGGTGCGCTGAAATAATAAAGGATGCCCCGACCACAGAAAAACGGGCGCATGCCGCCGCCATCCGACCCGCCCTCTCCGAGGTCGGACCGGCCGGCTTAAGCGGCCAAAGCAGGGTCAGAATCAGCGTGTCAGGGCGAACAGTGGTGACATGGCATAACCCACAACACACCAAACACTTACGCGTTTGATGGCATTTCAAATACTGACACAATTGCCAACACTTAGCCGATTTTAGGTCGGGAAACAGCATCTTCAACTCCCCATAGGATGCCCCCGCTATTGCAGATAAGTTTCGCCGATCGCTTAAGTTAAGCGAACCTCTCACCTTGACCGACTTGCTTGACTGGGAACTCTAGATTAAGCTATCTATATATCTAAATATCCGATGAGTGACGAGGTGCATGCATGAACGAGCTCCGGACATGGAAAAAATTACTGCTGGAGGGTTGCTCCGTTCGGGGCGGGTCCTCCGAAACCCGGGCTTACTCGGGTTCGTCGTCAGAGCCCCTTGTGTCGCGGCGAGGGTGATCGCGGCGTAGCGTCTTCTCGAGGCATTCCAAGATGGTGACGTGCAACGAACAGAGCGTTTGGGATTGTCTGCGAGGCATGAAGGACCCCGCCTCGCGCCAGGATGTCGTCTCACTGGGCGTCATTGATGAAGTGGCGCTGGTGGGCGAGCGCGTGACAGTCCGGCTCTCGCAGCCTAAGGGCGACGCCTATCAGCACGAGGCTCTGGCGACCGCGATTCGTCACAAACTTGCGGAGCTTGATGGAGTTGACCGCGTCCGAGTGATCGTCCCCAGTGGCGACGGGCGCGATCTGCCACCGGGGTCGCCGCCGGGAGAACCCGTTCACCTTCCGGTGCTGGGCGAGACGAATCTGCCTCGACCCCCCGTGTGGGCGCCTGAGGCGGGCTATGGCGATGGGGGTCCCGAGCAGTTGGCTTCGCCCGATTCGCCGGTGACCCATGATCGGTACGAAGGCTGGCCACCCGTCTTCCAATGGGAGATGGACCCGGCGGACCCGACGCTTAAGAGCGGGGAGGGTCAGGTTCGGCTGGGGGACTGGGACTACGACGTCTGGTGGCAGGCCCATCCGGCGGAAATCGTCTATGTCTCGATCCAGGCCCTGCAAGACGATTCGCAGTGCGCGGACGCAGAGCGCGCCCATCCGATGGGGCGGAACGTCGTGGTCAACCTCGTGTGGGATCGGCGCCGTCGTGCGGTCGTCGCGATCTACGGGACGACCCGTGACTTTCGACCGTTCATTGACGCGTTCCGCACCGCGTACGGCCTCAAAGAAGAGGAGAGCAACCGATGACTACTGCCAACAAGAACCGCTCCCGATGGTTCCGCATCGCCGATGAACCGCGGGACTGGGAGGATTTCTATCGGGAGCGGTGGTCGTTCGACAAGTCCGTACGAACGAGCCACGGCGTCAACTGTTCGGGGTCGTGCTCCTGGGAGGTGTTCGTCAAGAACGGATTGATCTGCTGGGAGCTTCAGAAGGTTGACTGGCCCCAGATCCGCTCGGATACTCCCAACTACGAGCCGCGGGGTTGTCAGCGCGGGATCTCATCGTCGTGGTATCCCTATAGCCCGGTCCGTCCGAAGTACCCGTACATCCGTGGCGTCTTGCTCGATTTCTATGAGGCGGAGCTCGCCAGCGGGAAAGACCCGGTCGAGGCGTATGCCGCCATCGTCGAGGACCCGGTACGGAAGCAGAAGTACCGCAATGCCCGAGGCAAGGCGGGGTGGCGTCGCTCGAGCTGGGAAGTCGCCACGGAGATCTGGGCCGCATCGATCATCTACACGACCAAGAAGTACGGGCCGGATCACCTCGCATCGTTCTCGCCCATCCCCGCCATGAGCATGGTCAGCTTCCTGTCGGGGCATCGCCTGTGCAATCTGCTGGGCGGCACGATGCTTAGCTTCTACGAGTGGTACCACGATCTGCCGCACATCATGCCGATGATGTGGGGCGATCAGACCGACGTCGGGGAAGCCGCGGACTGGTACCAGAGCACGTACTGGATAGTCATCGGCTCGAACCTGCCGATGACGCGGACCCCCGACGCCCACTTCGCATCCGAGCACAAGTACAACGGCGGCAAGATCGTCAACCTGGCGCCAAACTATTCGGACATGACCAAGTTCGCGGACCTGTGGGTTCCGATCCGCCCGGGAACAGACGCCGCATTCCTGCTCGCCTGCATCCACGTGATCCTGACGGAGTGCCACGTCGCTCGGTCGGTCGAGTACTTCCGCGAATATGTGAAGAAGTACACCAACCTGCCGTTCCTGGTCATACTCGACAAGCAGGAAGACGGTAAATATCTCTCCGGACGCTTCCTCCGCGCCAGCGACTTCAGCGAATACGACGGCGAAGAGAACGCTGACTGGAAGCTGATGATGATGGACCAGGCCAGCGGCGACCTGAAGATGCCCGTGGGGTCGCTCGGTTTCCGCTGGGAGGAAGAGAAGACCGGAAGGTGGAACCTCAAGTCCGAGGACGCCAAGACCGCTGAGTCGATCGACCCGATGCTCAGCTGCATGAATGGGAGCGGCTCCCACGAGGAGGTCCAGGTTCTGTTCTTCGATTTCTCGGACACGTTCGACA
>JADFOB010000083.1 GCA_022563055.1 Planctomycetota bacterium | reverse complement strand
CCTGCGCGATCGCGTCGTGGGACCGGATCCCGCCGTGAGTAGCCTCGGCCAAAAACTTCGCACAGCCAAGGCGGGCATCGGCAACCCAACCCAGCCCATGGGCGTGTTTCTCTGCGTAGGACCCAGTGGCGTGGGCAAGACGGAGCTGGCGCTGGCTGTCGCCGACTTGCTGTTCGGTGGCGACCAATTCCTGACTTCGATCAATATGTCGGAGTTCATGGAGAAGCATACGGTCTCACAGCTCAAGGGTTCCCCGCCCGGATACGTGGGTTATGGCGAAGGCGGCGTCTTGACCGAAGCCGTCCGGCAGCACCCCTACTCCGTGGTGCTGCTCGATGAGATCGAGAAGGCGCACCCGGACGTGATGAACCTGTTCTATCAGGTATTCGACAAGGGTATGCTGGCCGACGGCGAAGGGCGCGTGATCAACTTCAAGAACACGGTCATTATCATGACCAGCAATCTGGGTACGGACGTCATTCAGACCATGTGTGAATCGGGCGAAGAGGTGGACATCGAGGATCTCAAGGAAGCGATCTACCCGCATCTGCGAGAGCACCTCAAGCCCGCCCTGGTGGCTCGCATGACGGTCATCCCCTTCTTCACGCTGGGTGATGAGGTGATGCAACTGATCGCCAAGATGAAGCTGGCGAAACTTGGCAAGCGGGTGACCGCAGCCCACAAGATGGCGTTTCACGTGGACGACGCGGTCTACGCTCAGGTTGCCAGCGAATGTAAGCAAGTGGATATCGGCGCACGACAGGTCGACCACCTGATCGACCAGTCGGTTACGCCCGAGCTGTCGGTGCAACTTCTCACGAAGATGGCGGACGACAACATGCCGTCGGCGGTCACGATGGGGGTGAACAAAGACGGCGGATTTACCTACACGTTCACCGACTGAGGAAGGCAGAGGGCAAGAGGCAGGAAGAAAGAGGCAAGAGGCAAAAGGCAAGGGGTTGCTTGGCCTGATGCCTGAGAGGCGAGATTGCCGAGGAGTTGGGACCGATGGCTTTAGTAAGAGACGTGAGCCAGGCGCAACTGGCCTTTGAGATCACGGGCGGCGCCCCCGACCAGTTTCTGGTCGTCCGTTACCGTGGTAGCGAGGGACTTTGCCAGTTATACCGCTTTGAGATCGTGCTGGTCAGCAGCGAGGAGTCGATCGCTTTCGACGACCTGGTCGGCAAACCGGCCACGTTAAGTATCAACACGTCCTATGGCTCGCGCTGGTTCCACGGAATCATCAGCCGTTTTGAATTGACCGATGAGACCGTCGACCAGTTGTACTACCGCGCCGAACTGGTCCCGTCCGTCTGGATTCTGACACACCGGTATCACTCGCGGATCTTTCAGGAAAAGTCGCTCAAGGAGATCATCACGCAGGTGTTGACGGAAGGCGGGATACCCTCGGACCGTTTCGATCTCGGACAGCTTAAGGAGGAGTACTCGCCGATCCCCTATTGCGTCCAGTACAGAGAGACCGACTACAACTTCATCTGCCGACTCATGGAAGAGGCGGGTATTCGATGGTACTTCGAGCAGACGCAGGAGGCGCACGTCCTCAAGCTGGCGGACAAGGGCGACTACCCCGCCATCGAGGGAGAGGCCAAACTACCCTATCACGCACCGACGGGAATGAACGTGTCCGAGGAGCACGTCTTTCGGGTCCGCTTGGGGCAGTGTGTGCGTCCCGGCGCCGTGGTCCTTAACGATTACAACTTCGAGAACCCCAAGCTCAAGCTCGAATCCAAGGGTGATTGCAGCCGGGACGCGGGCTTGGTGTTCAGCGACTTCCCCGGCGAGTATCTCGAGCAGGGTGCCGGCCAGAAGATCGCGACGCTACGAGCGGAGGAGTTCGAGTCGGCGCGCATCCACGGCACGGGCATGAGCAACTCGCCCCGTCTTGCGGTGGGAAAGACGTTTGAGTTGACCGAACACACCAGCAGCACGCTCAATGCTTCCTACTTGGTGACTTCGATCACGCATCAAGGAAAGAGTGCGACGGCAAGAACATCGACCGGTGCCAATGGCCGAGGGGGTGTGCTCGATGCGCGCATCCATCAGTCCCTGTTGCAGGCACAGCGCAGTGACGACATGGTGGTGCGCGATCTGGCAGAGGGGCTCATGCAAATTGCGGCGCGTTTGAAGGCGGGTGACGGAACGGCCCACCGCGCCTTCTCGCAGTGGCTCTACCACGCCGGTCAGGTCTCGAGGGATCTGCCAAGCGTCGCCGGAGCGCAGGGGTCTAATCCGCTTGGGGCGCTGACGGTTCCGAACCTCCTGGACGACATCGCCAGTTCGAGTGGCCCGGACTTCGACGCCCCCCTCTACGAGTGTTGCTTTGAGTGCATCCCTTCAAGCGTCACCTACCGCCCGCCGCGCGTCACACCCTGGCCCGTGATGCGCGGCACGCAAACCGCCGTCGTTGTCGGACCGGGCGGCGAGGAGATTCATACGGACGAGTATGGCCGGGTGAAGGTCCAGTTCCCTTGGGATCGGGAGGGTAAATACGACGAGAAGTCTTCCTGCTGGATCCGCGTCAGTCAAGCCATGGCGGGCGGTGCTTACGGCATCATGTTCCTTCCGCGCGTGGGCCAGGAAGTCATCGTCGACTACGAGGAGGGAAACCCGGACAAACCAATCATCACCGGGCGCGCCTATAACGCCGACCAGATGCCGCCCTATAAGCTCCCGGACGAGAAGACCAAAAGCGTCATCAAGACCAACAGCAGCAAGGGCGGCGGCGGAACCAACGAGCTGCGTTTCGAGGATCTCAAGGGCAAGGAGCAGATTCTGCTCTACGCCCAGAAGAACTTGCACGTTCGTGCCAACAACGACCGGGTGGAGAACATCGGCCACGACCACCACCTCACGGTCAAGGAGAACAAGTTCGAGCTCATCAAGAAGGCCAAGAACATCGAAGTCAAACTCGATTTCAATGAGAAGATCGGCGGGAACTTCTCGCTCGATGTCAAAGGCAACGTCGGCGAGAAGTTCGGCGGCAACCAGGGCGCGGACGTCGGCGGGAGTTATTACCTCAAGGCCGGAAAGGCCATCGTGATCGAATCCAAGGCCGCGATCACGCTCAAGGTCGGCGGCAACTTCCTGAAGATCGACAAGAGCGGTGTGACCATTTTAGGCAAGCAGGTCAAGATCAACAGCGGCGGCTCAGCCGGTAGCGGCACGAAGGTCAAGCCCAAGAAGCCGAAGAAACCGGTCGACGCCGACTCGGTCGAACCCGGCAAGGATGTTACCTACTCGGGCGGCGACAAACTGGCGGATGGCAAGGTTGAAGCGGACATTGCCGGCTACGAGTTCCAAGAGTCGGAAACCACGCCGCCGGAAACCTCATGGATCGAAGTGGAACTCGTGGACCAGGATGGTAAGCCGGTTCCGCATCAACGATACCGCGTGACCGAACCGGACGGCAAGGTTCATACCGGGGCGCTGGACAAGGACGGCCTGGCACACGTGGCGGTAAAGAAAGAGTCGACGAACTGCAAGATCGAATTCCCCGACATGGACAAAGAGGCGTGGGGACGCGGGGGCGGTACCCCCAGTCAAGGCCCCCAGACCGGCGGGGGAGCGGGAGGGTCGTCTGGCGGAACGTCCTCCGATGGCCAAACCCAGGGGCCCCAAGGTGGCGGAGGGTCCGGCTCTGGGGGAGGAACTCATGATTCGGGCGGTGGGTCGAGTCCCGGCGGTGGGTCGACTTCCGGTGGCGGCTCACACAGCTCGCAAGGAGGTGCAGCGTCCGGGTCCGGTGGAGGAAGCGAGGGACAGCAGCCTGGAGCACAGATCAAGCCTTCGCAAACAAAGGTCAACTTATAGGTGGAGGAAGCCAGGAACAGCAGTGCGGAACAACCCTCGGCTACGACGCGGAGGAGGAAGAGACATTCGAGCTTAGTGGCGCGATGTCAACCACACGGCTTGTGAACCGCACGGGGAGAGAAGGATTGGATGATGGCGCTGTCGAGTTCGGGTGCTAGTGGGCTGTTTCACAAAGACCATCACTACGACTACGCGCCGAGCCGCAGGCTTTAGCCTGCGCCTGGGCTTTGGCCGTTTTTGTCTGATGATGAACACGGGATGGTTGCCGCGTGACTGGTAAAGAGGCTCCAGATAACAGCGGCTGGCGCTACTGGTAGACTCGCTTATTGTTTTCGGCGTTTCGGAGCATACGACACTAAAGAAAATTGACATGCTTCCCCGATTCGCCTCTTGATGAGGCTGAACGCCAAATGGCGCCAGCCGCAAAAATATTGCAGGTATGACGGAGTGAATATGACCCTACGCGGTTAAACAGTCGAGGTGAGTTCTAGCGACTTCGTTGCCGATCCATTGGCGCCTACGAAGTCGCTGAAATTGAAGCCAATCCGGGGTAGGTCGCCGCCAAAACCTCTTTTGCAGCGACAATCCCGACAACAGAGAGGTTTCAAGACACCCCGAAATGGCCAAAGCCCAGCCGCAGGCTTTAGCCTGCGCGAATTCACGAAATTCGCCGACGCCACGGCGATCCTGGCGTCGCGCGGGCTAAAGCCCGCGGCTCAGGTGAGAATCATAGTCACAGGACTATATGAAACACGGCACTAGCCACAACGTGGCGACGGATGGGAACAGAGTGCCGTCGTCAACGGCGGGAAGAACGTAGGAAGGGTTTTGGATATGGCCGGACTAGGTTCCGCGTTTGGGAAAGTCACACAAGCCAAGGACGCCGTCGAGCGGGCGAAGTCAACGGTGAAGGAGGCTGCGTCCAAGGCGAAGCAGGCGCTCGACGCCGCTACCGACGAAGGGGGTAAGTGGCTCACGGTCAAGGAGGGCGACTGGATCATGCAGAAGGCCGACGAGTTCGGTCTTCCCAACTGGCAGAAGATCTGGAACGACGCCAAGAATAAGGGACTTCGAGAGCAGCGCATCCACCCGAACATCCTTCAACCCGGCGACAGGCTCTTCATTCCGGACATCATCGAGAAGATCGAAGACGGCGCGTCGGAGATGCGACATCGCTTCACCAAACCGGTCCCCAAAGCGATTATCCGCCTCGTGCTGGAGAATCAGGACAAGGAGAAACTCGTCGGCGTCGGGTACATACTCAAGATCAAAGACGAGATCTTCCAAGGCGTGACCGACGGCATGGGCAAGATCGAGCACGAACTCCCACTCGATGCGAAGAAATGCCAGCTTCGCTTCGACGGCGCCGCCGCCGATACGATCAAGTTTCTGCAGCCGGGTTTGATCGCGCCGCAGTTGGGGTCGGATTACAACACGCTCCGCGCGTTCTATAAGACACCACTCGATCCGGAATTCACGGCGGGACTTCGCCTTCAAGCCAAGAAGTTCGTCGCCGGCGTCTCGGGCATGCTCCAGGGTCAGGTCGATGGCGTCGTCGCCAAAGGCGCGGACCTGATCAACTACTGCAATCAGAACGCCAACAGCATTCTCGATCAGATTGCCGACGCGGAAGCGAAGGCGAAGAAACTTGCCGATGACGCGGCTGGACAGATCAAAGACAAGACCGGCGAGCTGGCGGATCAGGGACGTGGGCTTATCGACAAGGGTCGCGAGCAGGTCGACAAGGCCGGCAGCATGGCGGCGGCGATGGAAGCTCAGGCCCAGAAGATGGCGGACGAAGCGGCCGGGAAAGCGTCCGCCGTGGTGAGCAACGTGACGGATCGGGCGGATGAGATGGCGGCAGGCTTCGATCAGAAGGTCGATGCCGCGATGGGCAAGATGATCGCAGCCGAGCAGAAGGCACGGGACAAGATCTCGGGGACGGCGGACCAGGCTCGCGGTGAAGTTGACCGCCGCGTCGCTCAGGGTCAGGAGGCAGCGCGCGGCGTCGAGCGGAGAGTCCAGGAGTCGATCAACGAGGCTCAGACACGTTACGACGAGGGTGTCCAGCAGGGCGTCGACCAGGGCAAGGCGATGGTGGACGAAGCTGCCGAAACCGCGAAAAACCACATCGAGGAAATGATCGACCGAAACGCGGATCGCGCAACCTCCTACCTGAAGACTCGGCTCGGCGAGGCGAGGAATCGCGTCAAGGAGGGTGTGGGGCAGGCCGCCGACAAGGGTCGCGAGGCGTACGCCAAAGGCCGGGAGCAGGTGGACGACGCCGCCGACCAGGCCGAGGCGAAATCCAGGGGGCTGGTGGCGGAGTTCGGTCGGATGATGAACCAGGC
>JADFOB010000082.1 GCA_022563055.1 Planctomycetota bacterium | reverse complement strand
CATGCCCATGAGCTTCGTTCCGGCGAACGAGTCGTACCGGCACATGGTGCAGTACAGCTTCGTGTACGAAGAGATCGAATGGGATTGGATGCCCGACACCACGGTCGAGGGTGATCGATGGCGCTCACCGGGCGGAGCCTGATCGCTGCGCGGCGTGATTCGCGGTAAACCGAGCCCTGCCTTGGCGTTGTCCTAAAACCTCCGGCGGCGGGACCGTAGCGCCATTCTACGGCCGCCACGGGGGGTTCCGGGACGGCGGGAAACGAGTTCCAGGATAGGGGCTAGTGCTCTGTCAACGATGATTCGACGGGTTGTGCGGAGACTTCAGATGTGTGCCAACCCGTCAAACCAAGGCTGACGGAGCACCAGGCTGATATCCCGCGCAGGGTGGGTTGCGGCCCGACGGGCGGATCGCTTCGCGCTGGTGGGCGACAACATGGCCCGTGAGCAGACCCTTCTTGAGCGCATCGCGAGCTGCGAGCGTCGTTTGCGCGATCGCTTGCAGCCCACGACTAATGAAGACATCGATGCGCTCATGGAGTCTGTTCGGTTTCACTTGGCCCGCTTGCTCAATGCGAGGCACGGGATGAGTGAGGCGATGCCGGACTATGGGCTTCCCGCGCTGACCGATCTGGTGGTCGGAAGTGGAACGTACATCGAGGCCGTCGAGGAGGCGATCCGTGTGACGATCGACAAGTACGAGCCGCGACTTCGCCGCGTGCGCGTCACCCGAATCCAAGACGACGAGGGTATGGGTCGGATGCTGGCGTTCCGGGTCGATGCCGTTTTGATCTCGCAAAGCGGGGAGCACAAAGTTTGGTATGAGACAGAGGTTACCGGGGCGGGGGATTTCGACGTTACGGACTGACTGGCGAGCCTGGCGGGCCGGGCTCGTAACCTGTGGATCCCGGTGACTGGGCGATGGAGCCGCGATGGGCGCCTTGTCCCATGAGGGGACATGAGGTCGGGTCGGCGATTGCGGCTGCGTGGATGGTTCTCTTGCCGTGAGCAACACCTACTACCAGGATGAGCTACGTTACTTGCGGGAGGTCGGCCCGGAGTTCGCTCGGGCCAACCCCGAGATGGCCAGATTCCTGGGCGATCGGGGCTCCGATCCGGACGTTGAACGTCTCTTGGAGGGTGTCGCGTTCATGTGCGGGCGGATCCGGCAAAAGCTCGACGACGAGTTGCCGGAGCTGACGGCCAACATGATGTCGCTACTGTGGCCCCACTACTTGAGGCCCATTCCGTCGATGACGGTGCTGGAGTTGCTTCCGGAGTTGGAGGCGATGCAGGCTCCGCTGCTCGTCCCCGCCGGTGCGACGTTCGGGAGCGTTCTGATCGACGGAACGTCGTGCCGATACCGTTCGTCGTGGCCCATCACGCTGCGTCCGTGGGAGGTCGAGGAGGTTCGTCTGGAGACGGCTGCGGCCAGCCCGGTTAAGCTCATTATCCGTTTGCGCACGCCGGCCAAGGTGACACTGGATCAGCTCGGTTTGGACTCGGTGCGATTCCACTTGGCCGGCGACCCCGCTGCGTCCTATGCGCTGTATCTGCTCCTGGCTGCCCACGTGGACCACGTAACAATCAGCGACGGATCGACGGCGCACAACCGGGGCGAGGTTCAGCTCGGTGCCGATCACGTCGCGCCGGCCGGTTTGTCACGAGAAGAGGCTGTGCTTCCCTATCCCGCTCGTTCGTTCGCGGGATACCGTCTTTTGCAGGAATACTTCGCGTTCAAGGAACGCTTCTTGTTTGTGGATGTGAAAGGTCTGGATCGAGCCGTTTTGGAACTCGAGTTGACCGATCAAATGGAAGTTGCAATCACGTTCAATCGGCGTCTGGAGACCTATCCGCTCGTCTCGCGCGAGAACGTACGTCTTCACTGCGTTCCCATCATCAACCTGTTCGCCCATGCGGCCGACCCGATCCGCGTGCGACACGACCGCACGGAATACCTGCTTCAGCCGACCAAAACCGGCGTTGCGGATCGTCGACATCTCGAGGTGTTTTCCGTGGACCAGGTCTACGGGCTTGTCCATGCTGAATCGCTCGAATCGCGCGTGTACGAACCCTTCTACTCGTTTCGACACATGGGCGCAGCCGATCCGGCGATGGCCAGGTACTATCAGACCCACCTCAGACCCAACGTTCTGGGCGGCGACCTGAGGCTCGGCACGGACATGTACCTGTCATTCGTGGCCGGCGGACAGCCGGGGAGCATCCCGGCGGAGGAGACGATGTCGGTCGAGTTGACCTGCACGAATCGGAACCTTCCGTTGGGCCTGCGTGCCGGAGACATCACTGAGCCCACCGACACGTCGCCGGCGGGTACGAAGTTTAGAAACCTTATCAAACCCACACCGACGATCAGCCCGCCGCTTGGCAAGTCGCTGCACTGGCGTCTGATATCGCATATGTCGCTGAACTACGTGTCGCTGATGGATGCGGAGCACTTCAAGGAGTTGCTTCGGGTTTACGACTTCCAGTCGGAGCACGACGCGCAGCGTGCGCTGGCCCATCAGCGACTTCTGGACGGTATTGTGAGCGTGCGCTCGCAGTTCGGTGAGCGGATGATGCGGGGATCGTCCGTGCGCGGGACTGAGGTCGAGATCGAGTTGAACGAGGATCATTTCGCGGGCGAGGGCGACGCGTATCTGTTTGCCGCCATTTTGGATCGCTTCATCGCGCTCTATGCAACCATCAACGCGTTTACGCAGCTCACCGTGCACTTCGCTCGCAGCGGGCAAATTTCGACGTTTCCGCCGCGATGGGGCGAGCAGGTGACGCCCGCGGTTACACGGCAGGGGACGTCCCATGCCTGAGGGTAAGACCGAGACGACCGTCGGCACGAGCCGCGGTGAGACCCTGCTGGATCGCATCCTCACGCGCGGCTGGGAGTTTGACTTCTTCCAGGTGGTCTGGTTCCTGGAGCGCTACACCCCCGATCGTGAGCCGGTGGGACATCGCGGTCCGGTCAGCAAAGAGGCGTTTCGTTTTCGACCCGACATCTCGCTGGGTTTTCCCTCCACGGACGTGCGCCGGATCACCGCGCACGATGATCCCGAGACGGGCGATCGGACCTACGGCGTGGACGTCACGTTCCTGGGTCTCTACGGCGTCAGCACGCCCATGCCGCTCCACTACGCCATTGATATGCTGCGAGCCGTGGATGCCGGCGCAGCCGACCCAGTGCCCGAGCCCGGCGCACCCACGACGACTTCCAGTGCTCGCAGGAGTGATACCACACCCGCGCGAGACTTCCTGGATATCTTCCATCATCGGTTGATCTCCCTCTTCTACCGTGCATGGCTCAAGTATCGCTACGACATGCAGTTTGGCATGGCGGGTCGCGACATGCTCACGGACTATCTTCTGTGGCTTGTCGGTTGCCCGCGATCGTTCGGCGAGTCATCGGTGGGGATAAGGCCGATTCGAATGATCCGCTATGCCGGTGCGCTGACGCAGCATCCCAAGTCCGCTCTCATGCTGGAAGGCCTTCTGTCGGATTACTGGAGTGGTCTGGAAATCAGCGTGGAGCAGTGCGTCGGGCGTTGGGTGGCCATTCCGGCGGCGGATATGAATCAGCTCGGCAGCGGCAACTCCGTGCTGGGAGAGACCATCACGATCGGTGAAGAGGTCTACGATCTCAACGGCGCCTTCAATGTGGTGATCGGCCCGGTGGACTGGAACACGTTCCAGGCATTCCTGCCGGATGGGCGGGCGTTTGCGCACACGCGCGACCTGGTCCGGCTTTATTGTACGGACCCGCTGTCCTTTACGATCGAGGTGAGACTCCATCCCGGCGAGATTCCGGAGCTTGAGCTCGGAGTCGATCCCAACGCCGGTCGCCTTGGATATACGAGTTGGGTGCGAACCGACGAGGTTCCCGAGACCTCGGTCATCTTCGACTCGAACTCATCGGGTCCGTTGGTGTTGAATACCCAGCAGACAGAGGAATCGGCGGAGGCCGACGTTACGTTCGCAAAAGCGGTTTAGGAAAGTTCAAGACCCAGGTTCGTCGGCTCGTGCCCTGCGTGCAGCGGAGGGCACGGAACGCGAGAAAAGCTCGAGGCGGACCGCCATAGAATGGACGAATGCCCATGACAACGACAGCCAAGGCAGCAGACCTTCGCAAGCTTCTCCCCCGGTTTGACAAGCCGTGCCTCGCCTGTTTCCAAGGCGCGACCTCGCTGTGTCAATCCCGGTCGCACTTCGAGGTCAATCCGGAGCACTTGCTTCTTCGCCTGCTGGATGACACCGGCGGCGACGTCACGCGAATCTTCGATACGTTCAGAGTCGACCGCGGGCAGATCCGCCGCGCGGTCCAGCGCATCCTCGAGGAACTGCCCACCGGTCACGGGGGCAAGCCGGCGCTGTCGCCGAAAGTCATCGAGTTGTTCCAGTCGGCGGGCGTGATGGCCGACGATTTCGGCTTGGATCAGATACGCCCCGGATTGCTGATGCTGGCGTACGTGCTGAACCCCTCGCATACGCGCGTGGGCGAATACACGTCGGAGATGGATCGGATCGACGTGGATCAGCTTCGCGACCACTTCCATGAGATCGTT
Organism: Planctomycetota bacterium; assembly: GCA_022563055.1. The sequence continues at coordinate 1,645 of JADFOB010000082.1, read as the reverse complement.
TTGGGGGCGTCGGGCGCTCCCGCTCCTGGGGCGGGCGCGGAACCCGCGATGGGTCCCGGACCGGTCGAAGGCGGTGCGCTCGAGAAATTCACGGTCGATATCACCGCCAAGGCCGCGCGCGGCGAGATCGATCCGGTGTTCGGCCGTGACCACGAAATCCGCCAGATGATCGACATCTTCGCCCGGCGGCGGAAGAACAACCCGATTCTGGTCGGTGAACCGGGCACGGGTAAGACGGCGATCGTCGAGGGGCTCGCGCTGCGGATCTACGAGGGTGATGTGCCGCCGATTCTCAAGGGCGTCAAGCTCATCACGCTCGACCTGGGACTCTTGCAGGCCGGCGCGGGTGTCCGCGGCGAATTCGAGAACCGACTCAAGAACGTCATCAACGAGATCAAGGGGAGCAAGCAGCCCATCATCACGTTTATCGACGAGGCGCACACATTGATCGGCGCCGGTGGCTCGGGCGGCGGCGGCGATGCAGCCAACCTGTTGAAACCGGCGCTCGCCCGCGGAGAGTTACGGACGTGCGCCGCCACGACGTGGGCCGAGTACAAGAAATACTTCGAGAAAGATGCAGCGTTGGAGCGACGCTTCCAGGTCGTTCGTTGTGATGAACCTTCGGCGGAAGAGGCTATCGTGATGCTCCGCGGTTTGAAGGACAAGTACGAGAAGCATCACAAGGTTCTCGTGCTCGACGAGGCGATCTCGGCTGCGGCGCATCTGTCCAAGCGTTACATCAGCGGGCGGTTCCTTCCGGACAAAGGCGTCGACCTTCTTGACACCGCCTGTGCTCGCGTGGCGGTAGGCTTAACCACGCAACCAGGCACGCTCGAGGATCTTAACCGGGAACTCAGCCACCTTGATACGGCGATCCAGGCGATCCGGCGCGACGAAGCCGCCGGCATTCCTCCGGAGGAGGGTATCCTGGAGGAGATGAAAGAGAAGCACGAGTCGGTGATGAAGGAGCGCGAGGTGGTTGAGGCTCGCTGGAAGGCGGAGCTCGAAGTGGTCAACCGCATCCACGAGCTGCGCGACAAACTGCCGGGATTCGCCGCGCCGGGAGCCGAGGGTAACGGAAAGGCGGCGTCCAAGGACCAGCCCACGGCAGAGGGCGACGGGAAAGAGACGACCGCTAAGGCTGAACCCGCCAAGGATACCCCAGCGGAACCCTCGGTCGACGAGGCCCAGACTCGCAAGCAGCTCCAAGAGGCCATGGAGGCCCTGCAAGAGATTCAAGGCGACAGTCCCCTGCTGCACGCGCACGTGGACGGAGCCGCCGTTGCCTCGATCGTATCGGATTGGACCGGAATTCCGGTCGGAAGCATGGTGAAGGACGAGATCGAAGCGACGCTCAACATGGAAGCTCGCCTGCGCGATCGCGTCGTGGGACAGGATCCCGCCTTGAAGATCATCGCCCAAAAACTGCGCACAGCCAAGGCGGGCATCGGCAACCCGACCCAGCCCATGGGCGTGTTTCTCTGCGTAGGACCCAGCGGCGTGGGCAAGACGGAGCTGGCGCTGGCTGTCGCCGACTTGCTGTTCGGTGGCGACCAATTCCTGACTTCGATCAACATGTCCGAGTTCATGGAGAAGCATACGGTCTCACAGCTCAAGGGTTCCCCGCCCGGATACGTGGGCTATG
>JADFOB010000081.1 GCA_022563055.1 Planctomycetota bacterium | reverse complement strand
CGGATCAGCAACCCGTTGTTTCAGGGTTTCAACCTGACCTACGTTTCTTGACCCCGCGCCGCGCGCGACCCGCTGTCGTCGTTCTCGTCCGCTTCGTCCGTCGGCGATCCTCCTTGTGGACGGGGAAGAAGACGTGGATCTTGGTGCCCTTGCCCACCTTGGACTCGACGAGGGCCATGCCGTTGTGCTGGCGGAAGATTCCGAGCACCGCCGCAAGGCCCAGACCGTGGCCCTCTGCCTTCGTCGTGAAGAACGGATCGAAGATGCGCCCGACCGTCGTCTTGTCCATCCCGCACCCGGTGTCGCTCACGAGGAGTTCGACGTAGCTTCCGGGTGCACGGTCAGGGGGTACGCAGCGAGCGACCTGCTCCTGTGTGAGCTTCGTTCGCCGCGTCGTGATCCCGATCGTCCCGCTCTTTTCCATCGCCTGTTTCGCGTTGATACAGAGGTTGAGCAGGATTCGTTCGATCTGACTGCAATCGGCGAGAATCGTCGGGAGACGCGATGCCAGACGGAGATCGAACTCATGCTGTTTGCCGACAGACGCGGTCACGAAACCCATGGCGTCTTCAATCACGGCATTGAGGTCCGTCGGTTGTGGGTTGTGCCGTCCCGTGCGGGCATAGGCGAGGAGGTGCCGGATCAGGTCGCTTGCTCGCGCTCCGGCATCTTCGATAGGTAGGATAAGATCCATGGCTTCGGAGGGAAGCCCCTTGATCTTGCGCAGCAGCGACGTGTTGCCGAGGATCACCATCAGCGAACTGTTGAAGTCATGGGCCACCCCGCTCGCCATCGAACCCAACGCTTCGAGGCGCTGGGCGTCGCGAAGGCGCGATGCCAACGCCTCCCGCTCGGACACGTCCATCGCCATCGATGCGACCGCGTGGACGTTCCCGGCGGCATCGCGCAGCGGCGTATTGAACCACTCGCAGGTGAACCGTGTACCGTCCTTGCGCACATTGTCGTTGATCGAGTGGCTCGAAGCGTCGCCCTTGAGGAGTCGCTCCCAGACCGGCTTCACGATCGGAATGACGTCGGACGGAATCACCAGACCGACCGCGTTTCTTCCGATCGCCTCCGCCCGTGAGTATCCGAACATACGCTGGGCGGCGGGATTCCATTCCTCGACACAAAAATCAGCGTTCCATACGATGTAGGCCAGCGGCATGCGCTCGACGTGAAATTGCAAGCGTTGCAACGCGTCGTTGAGTTGTTCCACCAACTCACGGTGCGCCGTGACGTCTCGGATCACGGCGGTCAACATCGGTTCCGCGCCTTGCCAACTGCCGGCAATGGCCAACTCGACATGGAGTTTCGTCCCATCCTTTCGGATGGCTTCACTCTGGACCATGCCGTCGAACGGCTCCTGGCTGGCGCTTTGGATCTGCCGCTTAAAGCCGCTAAGGTGCTTGCGGCGTTTGGCCTGGGGTATGAGTTTCGTGATCGGCATGCCGACCGCTTCCTCGGTGGTGTATCCCAGAAGAGCTTGTGCCGCAGGGTTCCAGGAGGTGATGCGCCCGTTCGCCCCGGCGGAGATGACGGCTACGTGGTACAGGCGTACCAGCGTGCCGAACGTGTCAAGCGAGCTGCGCCCTGCATCCGATGAGTCCTCCTCGATGCGCTGGGAGGCACGCCGGAGTCTGCACAGGTAGGTTCCATCGCCCAGCTCCGTCGTCTGGAGTTCGACCGACGGATGCGTGCCGTCTTTGCACGCGAGTGGGCACGCGCGGGTCGCTCGCCCCGTCTTGGCCGCTTCCGCCAGGTGCTCGCGGATTGCGTCACCCTCCGCGCTGGGCGCCAGATCCCACAGACGTATGCCGCCCAACTCGTCCTGAGTGTACCCCGTCATTCGGCCCGCAGCCGGGTTGGCAGCAATGCATCGACCGCTCGCGTCCATGACGAGAATGGCGTCACCGATGCGCTCGAAGAGCATGCGGTAGTCAACGCGGGCGTGCTCTTGCTTTGCAGGTGCACCCCGCTTGCCGTCGCCTGTGCCGGCACCGTGGCTGGAACCGACGCTGACTGGGTTGGCACAGTGATCGCCGACCATACCCTTAATCATAGCCGCATCGGTGGCGGACGCGACCCAGGAATCATCTTCCTGGCCGGGAACATGTCCGCCGCCCGACCCCCATCGGGATATTGCCCGGTAAAATCTTTGCACGGAGTCGTTCCATGTGATAGACTGGGGACAACTGCTGCTGCGCTCGCATGGAGGCGAGATCCGGTGCGCAGGGATCCAGTGCACCGGAACCACGGATCGGCGGACCGCCAGGGCACACGGAGGTACCCAAAGCGATGTTCCTCAAACGCATTACACTTTGCGGTTTCAAGAGCTTCGGCGACCGGGTCGAATTCGACTTCGGTCCCGGCGTGACGTGCGTCGTCGGTCCCAACGGCTGCGGTAAGAGCAACGTTCTGGATGCCTTCAAGTGGGTTCTGGGCGAACAGTCCGCGCGCTCGCTCCGCGGTCGCCAGATGACCGACATGATCTTCAATGGCTCGAGCACGCGCCGCGCCAGCAGCGTGGCCCAGGTGGACCTGGTGTTTGGCAACGCCGACCGCCTGCTGCCTTTCGATCAGGACGAGGTACAGGTCACCCGAAAACTCTACCGTTCGGGCGAGAGCGAGTACCTCCTCAACCAACAGCCGGTACGACTCAAGGACATTCGAGAACTGTTCATGGATACCGGTGTCGGGGTCGACGCCTACTCGGTGATCGAGCAGGGTCGAGTCGACAGTTTGCTCCAAAGCAGTCCCGTCGAGCGTCGCGTGATCTTCGAGGAGGCCGCCGGAATCAGTAAGTACAAGGCTCGCAAGCGCGAGGCCCAGCGGAAGCTCGATCGGACGCAACAAAACCTTCTGCGCGTCGACGACATCATCGAAGAGCTCGAGCGCCGCCTCCGAAGCGTCAAGCTGCAGGCGGGCAAAGCCAGAAACTACAAGCAGTACGAGGCAAGACTCAATGAGCTGCGGTCCACCTACGCATTGGCTGAGTACCATCGTCTGACCCAACAACACGACGCGCTGAACCGCGATGCGCAGGTCTTTTCCGATCGGTCCACCGCGCTGCGAACGACGATCGATCGTCACGAAGCGGAGGAATCGGGCGTCACCGTCAAACTGGATCGCCTCGCGGACGAGATCGCCTCGGCCGACAATCAACTCGTTCAGGCGAATTCCGATCTCGCGGGTCAGGAGGAGCGAATCGACGGCGCGGCTAGGCGCATTGAAGAGCAGAATCTGCTCGAGGAGCGATCCCAGGAGCGGCTGTCCGCGGATCGGCGCCGGTTGGAGGAAACGCACGCTCGCGTAAGCGAGGTTGAGCAGACCGCCGTCGCACTGGAGAGGCAACAAAAGGAGTACCACGCGAGCATCGACCGTCTGGTGGAGGAGGATCGCTCGCTGGCTCGTGAACTGGCACTGAGCCAGGCGGTGTTGGAGGATGAAAAGAGCGGGATCATCGACCTGCTCAGAAAGAGTGCTCAGGTCCACAACGACGTCGTTCGGCTCTCCACGCAGCGAGAATCGTTGGTCGGACAGAAAGGACGTCTCTGTACCCGCGATGCCCAGATCGCCAACGAGTTGGAAGAACAGCTCGAACAGAAATCCGCACTCGACGCGCGCTCGCGCGAGATCGAAACGCTGATCGCTGAACAGATCGAGGCGTTGGAGGTCAAGACGACCGAAGCCCGGCGCGTGGACGGCGTACGACAGCGCCTTGTCGACGAGCTGGCTTCCATGAAGGAACGGCGCAGCGCCCTGCTGTCACGCCGCGACTTGTTGGAAGATCTCCAGCGGAATCGAGAGGGCGTCGGTGCCGGCGTGCGGCAACTCCTGGACTCGACCACCAAACCGAACCAGGGCGACACCCACGTGCCGGATTCTTCCACGGTCATCGCCGGGCTCGTGGCCGACATCGTGGATACCGACATCGCCCATGCGGCGATCATCGAGGCTGCCCTGGGAGAACGGGATCAGCACCTGGTTGTGACCGACAGCCGTGCGTTCCTGGCGATGATTGACGATTTTGATCAACTCAGCGGTCGTTTGACAGCCCTGTGCCTGGACCGGCTATCGCCCACCGTGAACGAGCGGGATTTCTCCGACCAACCGGGTTTTGTCGCGCGGGTTATGGATCTCGCTCGTGTACCCGACGCCTTTGAGCGGCTCGCCCGGCATCTCTTTGCCAAGACCGTCGTGGTGGAGAATCTTGACGCAGCGTTGGCGATGGCCTCGCTGGATGTCAGCGGGCACCGCTTTGTGACCACCAGCGGGGAGATTGTCGAACCGGACGGTCGCATCACGCTTGGACCAGCCACCGCGGGAACCGGGTTAATCTCGCGCCGAAGCGAGCTCCGGGAGATCGAGGCGGAGCTGACCGGGTTCGAGACGACCGTTGCGAAACTTGTTGACCAGCTTAACCGAACCGAGGCGGAAGTCACTTATCTGGAAGAGGTCCAGCAAGAACTGCGCAGCGCGATCTACGAATCCAAGACGAGCAGGGCGGAGGCGAATGCCGGATCACAGCGGATTGCCGAGGCGATCGAGCGACTCACGGGCGAGAAACCGCTGATCGCGGGCGAGATCGCCCTGATCGAGCAGCAGATTGAAGAAGTTCTCGTCAAGGCGGGCCAGGGTGCATCCACCCTCGAAGCGCTCGAGCTCGAGAACAAACAGCGCGAGGCAAAGGTCGCCGAGCGACAGGAACGTATGGACAATGTGGTCGAGCGCCGGCAGCGCGGTGCGGACCAGCTTACCGAGGCCAAGGTCGTGGTGGGGCAGCTTCGCGAGAAGCGAGCTGCCGCCGCGGAGACGCGCAGCACGCTCCAACGCTCGCTGGGGGATATCGAAGCCGTCATCTCGACGGCGGAGCACGACATCGCTCAGTGTCGAGCGAAGATCGAGGAATCCGAGCGAACCATCGAAACCGGACAAGAGCGGGCGGTCGCGCTGAAAACCACGATCGAACAGCTCGAGGCAAGAGCCGCGCAGCTTCGAAACGAACGGGAGAAATTGCGGCTCGATCTCCAAAGCTTTACCCAGGGCGTCAAGACGAGTCGCGACGAACTGGAGCAGATCGAGACTCAGCTTCATGAGTGTCAGATGTCGCTGACGCAAGCCAACGTCCGCCGTGACGAACTCGTCGCCCGGTTGGCCGAGGAACTGAGCATCAACCTCGTTGAACAATATGAGCAGCGCCAGTGTGATGACCAGGACTGGGAGCAGGACTGGGAGCAGGTGGAAACGGAGATTGGCGAGCTGCGTCAGAAGATGTCGCGGTTGGGCAACGTCAACCTCGATGCCATCGACGAACTGGCGGAAATCGAGGAGCGGCACGGCTTCCTGACGGGCCAGCGGGACGACCTGACCGAGTCGCACAGGCAGCTCGAACAACTAATCGCCCGTCTCGATCAGGAGTCGCGCGAGCGCTTCGAGAAATCTTTCGTGCAGATCCGTGACAACTTCCGCTCGCTGTTTCGCAAGCTCTTCGGCGGCGGGCGGGCGGACATCATCCTCGAAGACCCGGACAACGTGCTGGACTGCGGAATCGAGATCGTGGCCCAGCCGCCCGGCAAGGATCTGCAAATCATCTCCCTGATGTCCGGCGGCGAGAAATCGCTGACAGCCATCGCGCTATTGATGAGCATCTTCAAGTGCCGCCCGGCGCCGTTTGCGATCCTCGACGAGGTCGACGCCGCGCTGGACGAAGCCAACAACGATCGCTTCAACCGCATCATCCAGGAGTTCGTCGCCGAGTCCCAGTTCATCATCATCACGCACTCGAAGCGCACGATGAGCATCGGCGACCGGCTCTACGGCATCACCATGCAGGAGCCGGGCGTCTCCACCCGCGTCAGCGTACAACTCGCCGACACCCACGTGGCGTAGCCCTTGGTGTTACTCACATTACGTGTCCCGTAGGGACAAACGAGAATAGCCCAGCGATTCATCGCTGGGAAACCATTGTCCTTCCTCCTCCGGAGTCCTGGAGGGACGATGGAATCGATGGGGAGCCCTCATCCGTCCCCACAGGACTCGAGTCGCCATCAAACCTCCAACTGGCAATGGGACATCCTCGCGACAGATTGCGAGAACCCTCTCGACCCACACACCAGCGAGTCCTCAGCGCAGCGTGAAGCGGCGGGCTACCTGGAAAGAATCGTCGGTCATTGGACGCACCGGTAGCCGAGATGATTTGGATGGAAGAGAGGTCAGGAGGGTGACAGTTCATCCTTCAGCAGCGTTTG
>JADFOB010000080.1 GCA_022563055.1 Planctomycetota bacterium | reverse complement strand
GCCTACCTGCGTGTGCTGGTCAACCCGTCGGACGAAATCGCGCTGCTGCGCATCATCAACACGCCCGCGCGCGGGATCGGCGGTACGACGATCAGCCGCTTGAAAGAGCATGCCCGAGCTTCCGGGCTTCGTCTGTTCGACACCGTCACGGGTGGCGGCGATCTGACCCCGCTGGGTCGATCCGCCGGCAAGGTCCGCGAATTCGGTCAACTCCTGGTCGAGTTGTCCAAGGTTCTCGACTGGCCGGCGGCCAAGGCGATCGAGTACGTGGTGAGCCATTCCGGCCTGCGCGCGCACTACAACGCCGTTCCCGACTCGGACGGTGCTCCGATCGGGAACATCGACGAGCTGATCAGTGCAGCCGCGGACTTTCGGAGCGAGCACCCCGACGAGGCAACCGTGCTCGATTGGCTTGAGCACGCGGCGCTGCTCAGCGATGTGGACAGTGTCAAAAGCGACACCGGCGCGGTGACCCTGATGACGCTGCACGCCGCCAAGGGGCTCGAATTCGATGTCGTATACATCGTCGGGCTGGAAGAGGGCCTGCTGCCGATGCGGCGACACGACACTCCCGACGGTGAGGACGACGAAGAGGAGCGCCGCCTTTGCTTTGTGGGAATCACGCGGGCGAAGCGGCGAGTCACGCTTTCGCGGGCGCGCTACCGGATGCTGCGCGGCGTCTCGCAGCGCACGGTGCGGAGTCCGTTCCTCGACGAACTCCCTCGGGATGAGGTAGAATGGATCAGCGCGGAGGGCACACTGTCCCATCGTGGCCCGGTACCGTGGCGCCGAACGGGCGTGTCCACCCGGCGGGATGGGAACGACAAGGGCGTGCCCGGTGACATTGATCTGTGGGATGTCGGGACGCTGGTGCGCCACCCGCTGCATGGCCTGGGGCGGGTCATGTCCCTTCTGCGCGGCCCCAAACGGACGCACGTGGACGTGCAGTTTCAGAATGGTCCCAGACTATCGTGGGTGCTGGAGTTCGCCGAACTCACGCGCGTCGATTTCGATGAACTGGATTGAGGGTCGCTGATACTTCGATGGGTACTCGACCGGGCAGGATGTGTGCCACTGCTCTTGAACAGTCCGCATCTTCGGTGAGCTGGTCAGGACCGGGAAGATCACTGCTCAAGAGCAGTGGCACACCAACCCATCAGACCGAAGTTGAAAGAGCACTAGGCTTTGTCCTAAAACTTGTTTCCCGTAGCGGCCGCCCCCCGTGGCGGCCGTAGAGTGGCGATACGGCCCCCGCCGCCAGAGGTTTTAGGACAAAGCCTAGCACTCTCTCCAAGGTGATTCGATGGTCTGCGTGGTTCCCAACGACCGGCGTTACCGCTTAAACCTCGCCGCTCTTGAGCGATTTCAACCTGAAGTCGCTGCCCTCGTGGAGGCGACGCCGATACCGGACGGGGCCGTCCCCGCAACCGGACGAGACGGCGGTGAGACGTTCCTCATCACGGATGAATCGGGCACGCGGAGATGGTTCGGCGGATCGTCGATGCCCTCGATCAGCGTGGCTGAGGTCTTCGCCGACTTCGAGAGTGACGGATCCAACGTCAGCCTTCCGGGTATCCTGACCGGACTTGAACCGCTCGTGACCGCCGGCAAGTCCCCGGCTCATTGTGCCGTCTTCGTCATCGAGGAGGATGCGCTCAACCTCAAGCTGGCCATGTACCTTTATGACTACAGCGATTTGATGGAAACGGGCCGGCTTGTCGTAATAGCGGGAGCGGATCTCACGGAAAGTCTCTGCACTTTCTACCGCGATCATCCGGGTTACACGCTTCCGTCTCATTTGATACGCGTGCCGCAACGCATGCCGGTCGAAATGGCAGAGCTGCAGCGCCGGCTCGAGGGCGCCGGCGAAGCGGTTGCCCAACTGGTAACGCAGGCGATGCAGTCGCATCGCAATCACATTGCCCGGCTCTCACGCGGCCCTCTGTCCGACGTGCCGCGGATTGCGGTTGTGGGTTTGGATCCGCGACCCATCGCGACGGCGCAGACGGTTGGCGTCGTGCGCGCGGTGGAAACGCTTGACTGGCCTTGCGAGTCTTGTATTCCCGATGGACCGTCACGGTGTCATACGCTGGCACATCTACAGACGGTCGAGCGTCTCGAGGCGGATCTGGTGCTGGTCGTCAACGGTCTTGCGACCGAGCTGCGCTCCCTGCTACCGCCGGACTTACCGGTCGTGTCGTGGTTCCAATCGTCGTACGCCGCAACCCTTCCGGAGCAATTCGAGCAGAAGCTCGGACCCCACGATGTGGCGATCGCGCCGTCAGTCTCGTTTCGGGATCGGCTCGTGCAAGCGGGTCTGCCGTCCAGCGCAGTCGAAGTATGCGACGTCGCGGTCGACGAAACGACGTACCGACCGATAGCCGTGTCGTCGGAGGATGATCGTGCGTTCGATACGGAAGTGGCTGTTCTCATGGATGTCCCGGATGACCGTCCGGAGGCCTTTGGCGTGAATCTGGCGAGTCACCTTGCGCTGTGGAGTGCGCTCCAGGCAGGGGTTGGCGAGCGGCCGGACCGATACGCTTACGAATCGGCCGCGGAATTCCTTGGGCGAGCGGAGAAGGCAAGCGGCACAATCTTGCGCGAAGCATCGATTCGAGGCCATTTTGTAGGCTTGTTGCGAGCGTCCATCGCCCCGGCGCGTATCGCCCACGCGCGAGTCGACGCGCTGCTGGCGGACGGACATACCGTCAACCTGTGGGGCTCGCATTGGCAACCACGCGAAAAATGGGGGAACATTCGGCGCGGAGCGATCCCGGTTGGCGAAGAACTTAACCGCCTGCTTAACCGGGCCGAGGTGGTTGTCCTGGGCGATCTTACGCCGGAGACGGTTCAGGTGGCCGTGAATGCTCTTGCCGCCGGTGGTCGCGTCGCGTGTTATGGTTCCGTGGACTCGTTGGGGCGCGATTATCCCGGCCTTGGATCGATCGTTCCCTTCCTTAACCTCTACCGGAGTCGCCGCGAACTAACCGCCATGGTTCGGCGGCTGCTGTGCGGAGGGCCTGAGCTGTGCCAACAGGTGGAGGAGGCGCGGGCTGTTGTCCGCGGCGAGCATACCTTGGTACACCGTCTGCGACGGATTATCGAGTTCGTCCGTCAGCGCCGAGATTCCGTCACGCGGGATCCAAGCATCGTGTGATGGATTGTCCAAGAGTGTTGTGAAGAGACTGCGCATGACATTGTCCATGAATAGCCCTGCGAATTACCGTTGGAGTAAAGAACCGTGAACCTGTGGTCAATCCTCAACGGCACGATCGTCAATGTCGTAACCGTGGCACTCGGTAGCCTGATCGGGCTGTCGATTTCGGCCAAGCTCTCGGAGCGCTATCGGTCAATCGTGCTCACTACGCTTGGCTTGGTGACGATCACGCTCGGCATGGACGCGTCGGTATTGAAGTTCAGCGACACGGTTGCCCAATTCCAGCCGCTCATGGGTGGCGATGGAACCTACGGCGCTCGCCTGGCGCTGGTCGTGATTGGATCGCTGCTGGTCGGCGTCATCCTTGGGACCGCCCTTGATCTGCAAGGGCGGATCGAGGCACTGGGCACGTGGATACACGGCCGCTTTTCGGTGCAGAACCCCAAGAGCTTCACCGAAGGTTTTCTGACCGCCAGCGTGATCTTCTGCGTCGGGCCGCTCACGCTGTTGGGGTGTCTTCAAAACGGAGCCCACGGCGATCCGAGCTACTTGTACATCAAGGCGCTGCTGGATGGGTTTTGCTCACTGGCGCTGGCTTCGGCGTTGGGGTGGGGCGTCTTTGCCAGCGTCCTGACGGTGCTCTCCTTTCAGGGTGGTCTCTCTCTAATCGCCTACGCGGCTGCCGAGCCGTTGGACGAGCTTTCGATCGGTCTGATGACGTCGGTGGGCGGCGTCGTGCTCCTGGCGACAGCGCTGATGATTCTCGACCTCAAGAAGATTCCGGTCGCCAACATGCTGCCCGCGATCTTCCTCCCGCCGCTTGTGATCAAACTCTCGGAGTGGATCGCACCCGGCCTGCTGTTGCCACCGGCAGGATAGCGGCCATAGAATCTGCCAGGAGCGATGACCGAACGACAATCCAGCGACGAGCCGATCACCACGGCACAGGCCCAGTACGATGAGACCCGGTCCGTGACGGCGGAGACGCCGTGCCCCTATCTTCCCGAACGCTCCTCCCGTAGCGAAGCGTACCTGGTGGATGAGCTGGACGGCGCCATGCATGAGCGGCTGCTGGGGCTGGGTTTCCGGCGATGCGGGCGGATCGTCTACCGACCGGCCTGCCGCCAATGCCACGAGTGTCGTCAGCTTCGCGTTCCCGTGGATACTTTCAAGCCGACCCGGTCGATGCGGCGCGTATGGCGCGCCAATGCGGACGTCGGTGTCGTCATCAGGGCTCCGGTCGCCACGGAACAGAAATTCGCTCTCTTTAAACGGTATCTCGACGCGCAACACGATGACACGATGGATCGCAACTACGAGTCGTTTGAGCGATTCCTCTACGACTCTCCGACGGACACGTGCGAGTTCTCGTTCTACCTCGGGCAGCGCCTCGTCGGTGTGAGCATTGCAGATCGGTTCCCCGGCGGCTTGAGCAGCGTCTACATGTACTTCGACCCTGCCGACGCGGCGCGAAGTCTGGGGACGTTCTCGATCCTGTGGGAGATTGACTACTGTAGGCGGGCGTCGCTTGCGAACTACTACCTTGGGTTCTTCGTCGCGGATTGCACAACCATGAGTTACAAATCTCGCTTTCGCCCGAACGAAGTGTTGGCGGGCGACGATTGCTGGGCTGCGTTTCGCCGGTAAGATTTCAGCGTGTTGGGCACCGGTAGCCATGACGAAGATCTTGCCAGGCGGTCGTTCGACCGAATCCTACTGGTAAAACCGAGTTCGCTCGGCGATGTGGTCCACGCGCTGCCGGTGTTGCACGGACTGCGAACGCGCTATCCCAATGCCCGGATCGACTGGTTGTGTGCCACGCCGTTCGTGGGCTTGCTCCAAGACCATCCCGATCTCAATGAGGTCGTGCCGTTCGATCGCAGCCGATTCGGTCGACTCGGTCGCAGCTTCCGCGTCACCAGGGACTTCCTGAGATTCGTGGGCGATCTGCGAAGCCGGGCCTATGACCTCGTGATTGATCTACAGGGGTTGTTCCGCAGCGGGTTCCTGTCTCGGGCAACGGGTGCGCCGACTCGACTCGGCTTCGTCGATGCCCGCGAGGGGGCGCCGTGGTTCTACAACCACCGCATCGCCGTGGACGGCCCGGACACACATGCCGTCGATCGCAACTACAAGGTCGCCCGCCTGCTCGGCTTTGCCGACGTGCCCGTGTCATTCAACCTTGCGCTGTCAGAAGCGGTCCGTGCGGAGGCGTCCGAGCGATTACGGCGACTGGGACTCACGAGCAGTGACCGCGTCGTGGCCATCGTTCCCGGCGCGAGGTGGGAGACCAAGGTCTGGTACCCGCATCGATTCGCCGAGACGATCGACGAGCTCCAGGCGGCTGACGACGTGCGGTGTGTGCTGCTCGGTGGACCGGATGAGATTGCCCTGTGCGAGAAGATCGCGGGGGCGTGCCGGTCCACACCGCTGAACCTGGGGGGGAAAACAACGCTCCGGCAACTGGCAGCCACGCTGGGTCTCGCCGACTGCGTCCTGTGCCATGACTCGGGCGCGATGCATGTGGCTGTTGCGTTGGACAGACCGCTGGTCTGCCTGATTGGACCGACCAATCCACGGCGCACCGGCCCCTATGGTCGCGGAGACGCGGTGCTCCAGGTGCAGCTTGACTGCTCTCCCTGCTACTACCGGCGTCTGGAGCAATGCCCGCACGATCACCGCTGCATGCGTGAGCTGGATTCGCCCACGGTAGCCAGCGCGGTACGACGGGCGCTCGGGGTGGAACGTGCGTGACGGAATCGGTGGTGGGCACTTTCCAGAGCACCGGGCGCAAGCCCGGTGACATTCCCGCCTTAACCCGCTTCGAGGGGTATTCTCACGCGCGGTCCGCAGGCTGGCGCCGGCGGCTCTGACTTGGCGTACCGATCCCGCCGGTCGGGATATCGAAACGGGCGCCAACATGGATGCGCCACGCAATCAGAGCCCCGAGCGTCAGCGAGCGGGTTCTCTGGCGCAACGCCGGCATCGGTGAAACCCCGCGCTTACGCTTGGGGCTCTGATGAGTGCCGCCGGAAGTGTCTCGGATCGCGTGTGTCGATCTGAATGGCGCAGACAAACCGGGGCTGAGCCGATACACTGAACATCGGGTTTTATGTTTACATGTTTGGCTGCGTCCGACGTGGGCGTAGGGGAGAGAGTGGCGA
>JADFOB010000079.1 GCA_022563055.1 Planctomycetota bacterium | reverse complement strand
CAAGAGTTTCGAGGAAGAGCCTACCAACGGGAAATCGTCCCGCCGCAACGGCCGGGGTACCGCTCGCGGCATCTCCGGGAATGGGGTCCGTGGCAGAAACGGCGGGGCCGCCCAGTCTGTTACGGACCCAAACTCGTGTCACTCCGGCAACTGTGTCACTCCGGGAATTTGAGATCGAGCATCTTCATCTCCACGGTGCGCCGGTTGTTGAAGTCGTTGATGATCGGCTCGAACGCGACCCGGCATCGCCGGTGCTGCTTCAGATCTTCGATGACGTGAGCCAGGCCGAATCCGATGGCTCTCATCTGGACGCCATTGGAGCGGAACGTCGCCAGAAGATGGTCCTGAACCTTGCCGACGCATCGGGGTTCCCCGGCGAGATCGACCCAACCCGTCGCAAACCGCGGCTTGGGATTGCCCACGCCGAATGGACCCATGCTCTGGATCGTCTCGGCCGTCGGAAGTGTGAGCGCGTCCAGCGTGACCTCGGCGTCGAGTCGAAGCGTGGGCGTTAGATCGCGCCCGCTGAGCCGGTTGTTGGCCACCTCGACGAAACGCGCCGCGAAGGACTCGACGCACTCCGCGGCGACGCGGAGCCCGGCCGCCATGGCGTGTCCACCGTGCGACAGCAACACATCCTCGCAACTCGCCAGGGCCGACGCCAGGTCAAAATGCTCGACACTCCTGGCGGAGCCTTGCCCATCCGCGCCGTTGAGCGCGATCACAACCGCCGGTCGATGGTACTTTCCCACAAGCCGCGCCGCCACGATTCCGATAACGCCGGGATGCCAGTCCTTGGAGGACACCACGATCGCGCGGCGGCTGTCGGCGGCGAGTCGTTTCTCCTCGATCATGGCGATGGCCTGTTTCGTGATCTTATGTTCGATCGCTTTTCGGGAGCGGTTGTGTTCGTCGAGGTAGAGCGCGATCTCGCGGGCGCGGGCGGTATCGGCGCGGGTGAAGAGTTCCACCGCGAGCTCCGCGTGCCCCATGCGGCCGGCTGCATTGATGCGGGGCGCCAGTTTGAACCCGACATCGTAATCGTCGATCGCGCGCCCGGTGAGACCGGCTGAGTCGAGCAGCGCGCAAAGACCTGGGAGCGGAGTCCGGCAGAGCCGTTCGAGTCCATGGCGGGCGATGATGCGATTCTCACCCGTGAGGGGCACGACGTCGGCGATGGTTCCCAAAGCGGCCAAAGGCAGCAGTTCCCCCAGCAAGTCTCGAAAACCGGGAGAGACGCGGTCGCTCCCGCTCAGTTGTTGTGCGATGGCCCAGGCGAGCTTGAACGCAACGCCCGCCCCGCACAGGTGGGGGTTGGCGTAGCTGTTTTCCAGACCGGGATGAACGATGGCCGCCGCGGCCGGCAACTCCTCGCGCGGCGTGTGGTGGTCCGTGATAATCAACACGACGCCGGTGTCCATCAGGGTCCGGGCGACCTCGAGGGCTGTGATTCCGCAGTCGACGGTGACGATCACCTCGGCGCCGTCGGCGACGAGGCGCTTGGTCGCCTCCGGATTCAACCCGTACCCCTCGGTAATACGATGGGGTACATACACGCGGGCGTCCACACCGGCCTGATGTAGGATATGCCAGAGAATGGAGACACCCGTCGTTCCGTCGACGTCGTAGTCGCCGTAGAGCACGATCTTCTTTCCGGATCGAACAGCCTCGGCGAGGATACCCGCAGCCTGTGTGGCCCCCGGAAGCAGATCGGGCGGGAGGAGTTCCTTGAGCGGCGGCGAGAAGAACGCAGCCGCCCCGTCCATGGTAACCCCCCGATTGGCAAGGAGCTGGGCTATGAGGGCAGGAACGCCCCAGCGATGCCCGTTGGACACGGTGTCGGCGGAACGGATGATCCATCGCTTGGCCAAGTCGATCCCTCGGGGCCCCTTGAGCGACGGGGCAAACGGAGCCTCGCGCCCACACCCGCAGAAACCAGGTCTCCGACCCGATCCAATGCTCTGTAGGCCCGATGCGGCCGGAGCGCTCAGGTGCGGCTGTCGACGCGCGTAGCGGAGTTTATCGAACGCCGGGGCGTGAGTAAAGAGAATTGCGGGTCGACGAAATCCGAAGCGTCCGTGACACTTCCGACGGCGGGGGAATAGTGGTTCCGGAACTCTGTAGCGTCGGCCCCCCGTGGCCGACGTAGAGCGCCGAGGCGCGTTCGCACTCCTACGGCCACCACGGGGAGAGGCCGCTACTGCACGCGTAACGCCGAGCTTGTGCTCGCCCAGTCTAGGGTGCCACGGACGTAGTGCTCTGCCAGTCCTCATCTGATGGGTTCGTGTGCCACTGCTCTTGAGCAGTGTGCTCTCCGGTTCGAAACCGGGTCGCTTGAGTATCACACTGCTCAAGAGCAGTGGCACCCATCGCAATCCCCGCGCAACCGGTCGACACCGGTGACAGAGCACCAGACAGCGCCGGGCTACCCGCCTCCCTTGCATGTGCGGGCCTGATGTGGATATGATGGCGGTTTCGTCCGAGCTATGCCGTTCCGCCGGGCTATGCCGCACCGGAGGGTACCTGTGAAGTACTACGACAGTGTTCTGGATCTGATCGGAAAGACGCCGCTGGTCAAGCTGCAGCGCATGGTCGACGCCGGGATGGCCACCGTTCTGGTCAAGATGGAACAGCTCAACCCCGGCGGCTCGGTCAAGGATCGCATGGCCATCCACATGATCCGGCGGGCCGAGGAGCAAGGCTTAATCAAACCGGGGGCGACACTGGTCGAGAGCACGTCGGGCAACACGGGCGTGGGGCTGGCGATGGCGGCTGCGGTGCTCGGGTACCGGTGCGTCTTCACGATCCCCGACAAGATGAGTACCGAAAAGATCGACACGCTCAAGGCGTTCGGGGCGGAGGTCGTCGTCACCCGAACCGACCTGCCGCACGACCACCCCGACAGCTACGTCGAGATTGCCAAGAAGATCGCCCGCGGGACACCCGGCGCGTTCTACACGGATCAATACCACAACATGGACAACCCGGAGGCCCATTATCTCACGACCGGACCGGAAATCTGGGAAGATACGGATGGGCTGCTCGATTGTCTGGTTGGAGGTATCGGCACGGGCGGAACGATCTCGGGTGCGGGCAAGTATCTCAAAGAGAAAGCAGCCCAAGCCGGACGTGAGATCCGCATCGTGTGTCCCGACCCGATCGGAAGCATCTACTACGACCTGTTCAACAAACGGGAGGCAAGCCCCCCAAGCGTCTACGTGGTGGAGGGCATTGGCCACGACTTCATGGTGGGCACGCTCGATTTTTCCGTGATCGACGAGGTTCTGCCCGTCTCGGACCACGCTTCGTTTCAGACGGCCAGGCGATTGGTGAGAGAGGAAGGCATCTTCGGCGGCGGCTCGGCGGGAACAGCCCTCTGGGGCGCATTGGAAGTCGCCAAGGAACTCGGTCCGGGCAAGACGATCGTCTGCATCATTCCCGATCTGGGCGACCGCTACCTCAGCAAGTGCTTCGATGACGAGTGGATGAAGGATATGGGCTTCCTCGGGTTGGAGGAGCGCCTCGGCACGGTACGGGACGTGTTGCAGTTCAAGGGGCAAGGTGTCGATTTTGCACAGCCGCACGAAACCCTCGCAGCCGTGGCCAAGAGAATGAGTGAGCTGGGCGTCTCACAGATGCCCCTGACGCCGCGCGCGGGAGAGCCGCACATGATTATCCACCAGAGCGACATTCTCCACGCCATGATGAACGCAAAGTGCAGCCCGACGGATACCGCCATGTGCGCCGCCGCGAAGTTGCAGGGACAGGTCTCGCTGGATGACCCGCTCTCGAAGGTCCAGCGGGTGTTCGAAGCCAACAACGTCGCTGTTGTCATCGAAGAGAGCAACATCATCGGCGTCATCGGCGAGATCGACGTGGTCGAGTATCTCGCGTCGCGCAGCTAGAGC
Source organism: Planctomycetota bacterium (assembly GCA_022563055.1). The sequence continues at coordinate 2,428 of JADFOB010000079.1, read as the reverse complement.
GAATTTCACCGCGGAGAACGCTCAGGAAAGATTGAGGATTGAAGATTGAGAATTGGAGATTGAGGATTGGGAATTGTCAATCATCAATCTTCAATCGACAATCTCCTAAACGGGGAGTTTCCATGAAGTGTGTAACAGGATCGAAAGTGTCCGTTTTTCTCGCGGGGCTCTTGGTTTTGGGATTGCTCCCGGCCTGGGTCCGAGGCGGTCCGCCCACGCCGGCGACCGACGACGACATCAAGAAGATGATCGCAGCCGCAGGAGAAGCCGAGGACTATGATGGGGCTGATCTTGTTTACGTCCTGGATGAAGCGGACGTCCACGTCCGAAAGAGCGGACTGGCGCTGACGGAGAGCTGCCAGGTTATCAAGATCCTTACCGACAAGGGTGTTCGATCGAAATCGGTCCTGCGGTGGGAGTTTGACTCGGATACCTACCGGATCACCGTCAAGTCCGTACGAATCCACCGGAAGGACAAGAGCATCGAGACGGTGGAGCTGGCATCGCTGATTACAAACCCGGCGGCGCAGTATGCGATCTACTGGGGCAACGAGCAGCACCTTCTATCGGTGCCCCGGCTCGAGATCGGCGACACCCTCGAGATCCGTATCAGTCGGATCGGGTTCAACATTGCCTACCTCACCGAGAGTCGGGCGGGCTCAGGCGGCGGTTCGGGCGCGGGCTCGGGTGGCGGTGCCGAGGACGAGGGCGAGGGACTCATCCCGCCCATGCCGGGCCACTGGTACGAGGTCACGCTTTTCCAGTCCCGTTATCCCATTCTCAAGAAGCGTTATTCCGTCCACATGCCCAAGGAGATGCCCGTCCAGTACGAGGTGTACAACGGCGAGTTAAAATCCTCACTCTGGTTTGACGGCGATATGGTTGTGTATACCTGGTCGGCCCAGGACATCCCGGCTATCAAGCGCGAACCCAGGATGGTGGCCCTGGACGATTGTGCAACCAAGCTGGTGATGGCTACGGTGGAAGACTGGGAGTCCAAGTCGAGATGGTTCCATCGCGTCAATGAACCGCAGTTCGACGCCGACGATGCGATCCGGGCCAAGGTGGCCCAGCTCACGGCTGGGTTGAGTACCGATGAGGAAAAGATCGCCGCGTGCACGCACTGGGTGGCGGATAACATCCGCTACTACGGTACGAAACAGGGCGGACCGTGTGAAGGTTATACGCTCCACGACAGCCGGGTGACTTTCCGCGACCGAGGCGGTGTCTGTAAGGACAAGGCGGGTATCCTGGTCACGATGCTTCGATTGCTGGGGCACGAGGCCTATCCGGCGTTGACGATGGCGGGCTCGCGCGTCGAGAAGCTCCCAGCCGACCAATTCAACCACACCGTCACCGTGATGCGGAACAAGGATCAGAGCTTCCGTATTTTGGATCCGACCTGGGTGCCGCTTAGCCGGGATCTGTGGTCGACACTGGAGCAGCAACAGGGGCTCGTCTACGGAACACCCGAGGGACAGGGTCTGACACGTTCGCCCTATTATGATCCCGAGGTCAACAGGCGGCAGGTTCGCAGCCAAGGGCGGATCCACGAAGACGGAACGCTTTCAACACGTATTACCTATGAACTCGACGGCGCCGCCTGCGGTCGCCTGCGGCGAAACATCAACGGGTCTCGCGTGGCCGACCGCCGGGCGGCGTTCGAGGAGGTGCTCAACATCGCCCCCAATGCCCGCATTGAAGAATTGAGCTTCATCGATCCCTACGATTACACGCGCGACGGTTTTGTGGAGATGAAAGTCTCCGCGGAGGGTTACGCCGCCGGTGGCAATGGCGTGCACCTCTTCCGCCTTCCGCTCATGTCGCACCCGCTCAACGACTTCTTCCGTCCGCGGTTCATGAAGCGCCGCGATGCAAAGGAACGCAAGTACGGCATGTCGTTCTGGGCGACAAGGCTCCTTCGGTATGAGGAGGAGTTGAAGTTGCCGCGCGGTTGGAAAGTGGTCCATCTCCCCGAGGACAAGACGCTCGACTCACCATCCGTCGCGCTTTCGTTCGAGGCTGACGTAAAGGATGGCGTGTTGACCTATCGCTTCGAGTTCCGGCTCAAAAAGGGAACCGTACCGACGGAGGATTACGTCGAGTACAAGAAGGCTCTCGATACCATGTACGAGTTGGGCGATGAATGGGTCGTCTGCACCGTTGGCGACTCCCAGGAGGAACCCCAAGAACACGCCAGCCTCCCGGCGGCCACCCTTCGTGGAGGAACCCGATGAATCGCTTGCGCTTTAGCAGACGTCGTTCCGAGACGCCCACTGTCGTAGGGCAGGTCGTTGCCCCGACTTGTCGGGGCGTTGACCTGCCATTGGGCGGGAAGGCAGGTGAACATTCCGCCTTCGGCGTAACAACCACCTGCCCTACGATGCTAACGCTGTCCCTGTTGGCGCTGACTACCGTGCTTGTGCAC
>JADFOB010000078.1 GCA_022563055.1 Planctomycetota bacterium | reverse complement strand
CAAGGTCGTGGACGTTCTCGATGCGCTTTTGCTCAGTGGCCAAAATGCCTGTCCAGCGAGGAATGTTGAACAACTCCCGCCTCGTCTTCCGCGACGCCTTGAAGTCCTCTACGGCGCTCTGCAATATAGGATCGTCGCCAGGGGCGTCCACCAAATCCAACGCTCTCTGTAGTCGAGGGTCGAGCTTCGCAAAAGCGGCATCCTTCGCCGCGAAGAACTCATCCCAGAGAGGTTCAAGCGTGTCGAAGTCGCGCAGCCGGGCAAGTGACGCCTGCACGTGCGCCGTTGGCCACGCACGCCGAGCGGCTTCGAGCCGTTTGGTCTGGTCGGAGAGTTCCAGACCCCCCGGATCCAGCGCTTTAGCGTAGATGGCGAGGCTGCGCTGCCATCCATCGAGCTGATCCAGCACCTCCGCCGCGCTGTGCGCGAGTGTCGGCGCGTTTTTCCCAAGACTGTCAAGAAAAGCGCGCAGCTCGCCGGTGAGCGTCTCGACCGCCCTCCCTTGATTCATGCTCTTAAGTTGTGCATGTGTCGGATTCTCCAGTTGCCCTTCGATCTTCCGGGCTTGTTCGCTAAACGCCTCGAACTCGACGCGGAGAGCCGGCAGGGGGTCGGTTGACCAAGCGATCCAGGTGATGACCAAACCTACCAAGACAATCAAGGAGCCGACCACGGCGATCGCTTTTCGTCGGTGGCCTTCCTGCGATTGCGCTTCATCCGCCGAGGCGAGCAGGTGGTGATCCACGGCGTTCTCCCACTGGTCCGGGAGGATCAGGGCGAACTTCTCCAAGTTCCAGGTGGCGGCGAACTCGAGCGGATCCTGTTTTCTCGTCTTGAGTGTAAACCCGAGCCGGTCAACCGGATCCCCGATCCGCGTCGGCATCACGGTGAGTTTCGCCTTGAGAGAGGCTGCTTTGATGCGATCCTCGATTTGGGATCGGATGGCATCGGCGCTGCGCTGCTGCGCCGCTACGACAAGGCGATGCAACTTGGCCACAGTCAGTGTCAAGTCGACGGCACAATCGTACTCTCCCACACGCGCGCATGTGACCGGGAAAGTCTGTAGCGTCTGCGGCCCGGCGGCCAAACCCTCGCGGATCGCCACACCACATTCGAGCACCAACAAGTTGGGGATGGTGGCGGGATCGTCGAGGGTACCTAGCGAGGTTTCGAGCGTCAGGATTGATCGGTAGGGTCGAAGTTCCTCGCTAGCGTCCAGAAGGTCACGACTGAGTCGATCCGCCGTCAAATCCGCGGCGATCCGCAAAACTTGCCGGACGAACGCTTCGGGTTCGTGGTGGCTCCAGCGGAGCCCGACGGGATCCCAAAGCAGTTCGGATTCCACCGAGCCCGCGTCGCCCTTGGAATCGGGCAGCTTCACCGTCACCGTCATTGTCGTGGTCGGTTCATCCGTGGAAGCGGCAAGCTCCGCCTGTGGAAACAGCCCGTCTCGCAGCGGCTTTATGACTTCCGTGATAGCCGTCTTCTGCAACCCGCGGAGTACATTCGTCAGGCTGTCGATAAGCTGATACCGGAGTGAACCGTCGTCATCGCGCACTTGCGCCGGTTCGAGGCTCACTTGGAAGGTGAAGGCAAAGGTTGTTTCCGCCTTGTTAGCCCGGTCATCGCCCGCACCCACGTCCACCTCGGCAGACCACTCTGCATCGGCGACATTCGAACCGGCGGCCTCCGTGTGAACGCCCACGCTGATTGCGTCGGTATGGATCAGGCCGTCAAACCGCTGGGACACGATACTCCTGACGAAGTTGCGAGCGACGGTTTCCACCGCTTCGCACCGGGCTTGGAACTCCTGGGCCGCCTCCGCGCTGGTTCTTGCCAGACAGAACGCGCGGAGCTTGTCGGCCTGCTCTTGAGCGTCTTGGGGAAGGTGTTCCAGCGGCGGCGGCGCATCGAGAATGCCGACCGCCTCGTCCCACCGTTCGTCCTTGCTAGCCTGATTGGCCCGGTCCAACCACGCCTGGATCAGGCGGTTTTGCTGCGTAAGTTGCTCCTGCTCCTTCTTCGCGTCCTGAGCCCACTGCTCCGCCTGCCGTTGATAGGGGGCGGCTTCATCGAGCGCGCCCAACGGCCACTCTTCCAACTCCGGGCGCTGTGACAACAGCGTGACGGCGGCGCTGCGATCGTCGGACTGCACCGCTTGTTGAAGGCGCTCGCACCACTCGCGCGCGCCCTTTTGGGCTTCGTGCTTCTCGTACGCAGCGCGAATCCTCGGTACGAGGCGGTCCGCCTGGGCCTCGAGATCCTCGGGCCAGTGGGCCAAATTGGGCTTGCTACCAAGAAGCTGTTGGGCACGCTCCCATTGATGAGCGTCGACCGCCAGGCGTAACTGGTCCACCCAAAGTTGTGCGGCCGCTTCGTCGGTTTTGATGGCATCGAGCCGCTCTTGCTCGGTCCGATGCTGATCGAGTTGTCGTCGGACGGCGTGAGATTGAGCGAGGACATCCTCGGGCCAGTTTCGTACTTGTGGTCGATCTTCCAGAAGCTTCTCGACCACATCCCACGCTTGGCCCTCCAGCCCCGATTCCAGTTGTTGGATCCATTCCTCGGCGCGGGCTCGGTCCGCCTCCATCGCCGCCTGCGCAGCGGGAAGTGCCTCCTTCAATCGATCGGACAAATCAGCGCGCAAAGCCGACACGCGCTTTTCGATGGGCGAGACAAGCGCACGGTCACCACCGGTGTCCTCCAGGCGGGCGAGTTGCCTCTGCAGCAACTCCACCGTTTCGTAGGGCTCGGTGCCCTCGACCTGTTGCAGGCGCTCTTGAATCTCGTCCAACGTCGCACGCATGGCCAGACTGGATTCGACGAGTCCGTTCATCCTCCGCACCTCGGCGGCAAGGTCCACCGGCAACCCGGACATGTTCAACGCCGCGTCGATCGGCGTTTGAGCGTCGCACCAGTTTGCGCCATCAAGTGCGCGCTGCGCCTCTTCGAGCAGGAGGTTCGCCTGGGCCTGAACCACGATGGCGTTGGCGCGCTGGATCACATCGGCTGGGGCGGCGCTGTTCTCGGCAAGATCCCGGGCAGCCTGGCGAACTTGATCCCAAGGTTTGTCTCCCACGAGCGTTTCGACGGATTCGAGCTGATGGCGGAGGAGATCGCTGTCTTCTTCCGGGCGGAGGTGATCGGCGAGGGCGTCGACCACCTGCTTGGGGGACGGGCGGTTTTGCGGAATCCGCGAGAGCGCCTTGGCTATCAGATCGCACCAGATACGAACGCCGGGGTTCGTCGACTCGCGGAGATCCTCTCTGCGGGCACCGTTGTAGCGCCCCATAGCCATGAACTCGGACATCTCGACCAGTCGATGCGCGGTTGGGTCGTCATGCAGATAGGGATGTTGGTGTTCGGCCAGCAGGTGAAGAACAAACGCCGCGGCGATGACATCGGAAACGGGCTCGAACGCGCTGAGCGTTTGTGCGCCGTACTTCTGGGGATCGATGAAGGCGCAGAGGCGACCGTCGCGCGTAAACTCCTCGCGGGCGAGGATCTCCCAGGAACCGGTGACGTACGTCCCCGGCGAACCTGTGGCTACGGGGTTGACCGCCAGGTTCAGGTACGCTTCCTCACCCAGCGCTGTGCAGACAGCCGGTCCCAAGGAAAAATCCGTGACCTTCGCGGTGCCGTCGGGTGCGAAGAGGATGACGCCGGGGCAGACGGTGCCGTGTGCCTTTGGTCCGGAACCTTCGGCGGTTTGTGCCGCGCCAAGCGCCTCATAGAGGGCGGCTGTTACACGCACAAGCTGGACTTCATGCAGCGCCGGCGCCGAGGGATCGAAGAGTCCTCCGATCGACAGGCTCGTAGCCGGCTCATGCTCGACGAAATATCCGGTGGCGTCATCCAGCGGTTGCAGCCCGCCCTCAAAGCGAAGAACGTGTTTCGTGTGCGATGCGAGTTCTTGCTGCCGGTCGACCGCATCGCTGAGCAGTTCGCCTAGCCGCGACCAGGAACTGTCGTCGACACCGGCGGGTCTGTGGATAATGCGTCGGTAACACTCAGCCATCGTGTTGCGATTGAACTACCGTATTTCGCCACGATCAAGCAAGCCTCAGCGGCGGCGTGGAGATTGAAGATTGAGGATTGAAGATTGTCAATCCTCAATCCTCAATCTTCAATCGCAGGGTCTTTTCCGTCAGACCTTGCTCGCGGCAGTACGCCAGTAGTAGCTTGATATAGGATGCGTGAACGTGGGGAACTTGGCCGAGCCCCAGTTCGATCCGGACCTTGCGGATCGCATCCTCGGACGGGCCTTCGATTTCGACAAAACGCCCGATGTGCGGAGGTTCGTCCAACTCGATGCGGCACGTCCCGTACGTCCAGCTCTCACGCCGCTTCTCAAATCGGAGCAAACCGACAAAACCGAGCCGTTCCAGCAGTTGTTCTCCGATGGCACCGTCGGAGATTTCGACCTCGAGCTCCTCGCGACGCTTGAATGCGCCTGGAAGCACGGGGCCTTTGAACGTCAGTGTTGCGGCGACCTTGCCGTCGTCCTCATCCACCGTGGAGCGAACCCGTAACCCGCAGCCCTGTTGACGCAACCGTCCGTCCGTCGAATCGAAAATGGTGTTGGTCTCGACGACCCGGCCAATGAGCTTTGCACCGAGTTCGCCGAGTCTTCGGCGGATCGGGTCATGCGATTCCACGCGGAGTTTGACTTCGATCTCGTGCACAACAGGATTACCCTACGACTGAAGACTGAGAATCTTCAATCTTCAATCTCCAATCCTCAATCCTCAATCTCCAATCCTCAATCCTCGATCTCCATGCTCCGCGCGGATGACCGAGTGGATGCCGCCGCGCGTACTCCACGTGGACTCCACCATCATCCACTTCGGTTGGCAGCAGGCGACCAGATCATCGAGAATCCGGTTCGTCACGTCTTCGTAGTACACGCCCTGAGACCGATAGCCCTGGAGGTAGAGCTTCAGGCTCTTGAGTTCGACGCAGGCGGCGCCGGCCACGTAGCGAATCGTGACCACCGCGAAGTCCGGCTGCCCCGTGACCGGGCAGACGCTGGTGAATTCGTGGACGTGGTGTTCAATGACGTAGTCGCGCGACGGATGCGGGTTATCGAACGTTACGAGTGTCGAACGATCAGCCATGACTGCCTCCCGATGGGGCTGCTCCGCGTCACACAGGCTACGCCGCGTCTGTGTCACCGCTTCAACCGGCGAGTAGGGTAGCGATCGGTGTCCGCAAAAACAACCGGAGCGTTTGAGCACGCGCTGAGGTGACTTGTGACGCCACGAACATCTGCGGGACCCTCCGATAACGAGGACCGATCGGCGCGACGGGTCTAGAGATACATTTAGAGACGGTCGCTGACCGGCTGTGGAAACCGGTTGCTCGGGCCTGCCATCAACGTAGCCGATATAGGCTGGTCGACCATTCGCGTCCAGCGCTCCTGAGAGTGCAAGAGACTACGCGACGCCGACCGCGTTGGACGGGTCGTTGGTCTTGGCTCAAAAGACCCACCCAGGCGCTAAGAGCACCGCGAAAAGGACCGCTCTTACGCCACAACAGACGAGGGAGCAAACGATGGTCGGTATTGGATCGGGTTTCTTCGTACAGCATCCGGGAAACTCCAAGCGGCGCATACTCCACCCCGCCAAGCTGGTCGGTGTGCAGGGGGACGTGTACACAGCCGAGCTCGAGGAATCGGAGCTGTTCCTCGAGAGCGGGCAGGAGATCCTTGTCTACTATGAACGCAGTCGCGAATTCATGCAGCAGGCAGCGCGGATTGACGTCGTGGATGAGACCGATCCGAATTTCATCATTAGATTGACCACGACGGGAGAGCCCGTCTCCGCGGAAAGTCGCCAGCATTATCGAGTGTCCACCATCATGCTGGGGCTGTCCGCGCAGTTTGGACCGGAGTCTTCTTGCGCCGTTCTGGACGTGAGTGCGACCGGCTTTTCCGTCATCGCTGCCAAGCACTACGGCATCGGCACGCTGGTCAATACGTCCATCGAACATGAGGGCCAAACGTGCATCGGGAACGTCAGCGTTCAGAGTGTCAGACCGCTGGAGAAAGGCTGGATCCGCTACGGTCTTCACTGCGCGGATGCGAAGAAATCGGACGACAATCTCGCCGAGGGCCTACAGCAACTGAGTATCCAGGTCCAACGCGAGCAGTTGCGCCGTCTGGCGTGTACGAGCTAGCGCCTCGTAACACGTAAAGTAGCGTAAAGCGGGCGACGGGCGATCTGATCCCACGGTCAGACCACATTTTCCTCGGACTCCCCAGAGCCAAACTACCGCAGAGACACCGAGACACAGAGAAGAAAAGGCAGCAAGGCAACAGGGCGTGTCCGATTTACCTCTTGTCTCTTGCCTTTCTCTCTTCTCGGTGCCTCCTTGGTCCAT
>JADFOB010000077.1 GCA_022563055.1 Planctomycetota bacterium | reverse complement strand
CTTTTTCAACGGGCTGATCGGCGTACCCGGGGCGATTGCCGATCGCTATAATGCCGACATGGAGGACGCGCGCCTACTGGAGATGATGGAGCTTATCGGGTTTGACGACGGCGATGCCGCGTCGCTCGGCGCGATCGCGAGGACAATCGAACCCAGCGTACCCCGCATCGTCCGGGGATTCTACGAGTCCTTATTCCGCCACTCCGAAGCGCGGGCGATCTTCGGCGGCGGCGAGGAGCAACTCGCCAAGTTGCACGGGTTTCTGGCGACCTGGATGAATGAGCTGTTTGGCGGCACGTACGACCGGGACTACTTTGCCAAGCGCGTGGCGATCGGTGCAGCCCATGTCCGCGAGGGGCTTCCACAGCGGTACATTATCCTCGGGATCGAGCTGATCCGACAGGAACTGCGGCGGGAGTTGCAAGCGGCGGGGATTGCCGATGTCCAGAGCAAGCTCCGCTCCCTCGATAAGCTGCTTGCGCTCGAGCTTGCGATCATGCTTGAGAGCTACGAGCAGAGCGGTGCCGAACGAATCCGCCGGACGGAACGTACCGCTCTTGAGGAGAAGCTGACACGGGCGGAGCACCTTGCCCAGATCGGTCAAATGTCTGCATCGCTGGCCCACGAGATCAAGAACCCGCTGGCGGGGATCAGCGGGGCCGTTCAGATCATCGGGGACGGCCTGGATGCGGACGATCCCCACCGCCAGATCGTCCAGGAGATCCTTGGCCAGATCCGCCGACTGGATGAAGCCGTTGAGGATCTGCTGATGTACGGGCGCCCGGTGACGCCCCACGTACGGGAGATGTCGCTTCACGACGTAGTCTTGCGAGTTCTCTCGGTGCTTCGGGAGGAACCCGCGATCCAGCGGATTCGCATTCACTACGAAGCACCCGTGGGTGACAGCACTGTCCGGGCGGACGACAACCATCTCGAACAATTGCTGATCAACCTGATTATCAACGCCGCCCATGCCTCCGGGGATGGAGAGATTGTTCGTATCGAGATTCTCCCAAGCTCGGATCACGTCAAGCTCGTTGTCATTGATAAGGGATGCGGAATGTCGCCGAGCGTTCACCAACGTGCCTTCGAGCCCTTCTTCACAACCAAAGCGAAAGGGACCGGACTCGGGCTGGCGATCTGTCGCAGGCTGATCGAGGCAACCGGCGGCACGATCGACTTGGATACCGAGGTCGACGCGGGTACAACCGCTATCGTGCGCGTGCCGCGCGGCGGGCCAACCAACCACGATGGATCCAGACCATGATCGTTCGAGTTCTGATCATTGAAGATGAGAAGCTCATCCGGTGGTCGCTGAGGCAGAAGTTCGAGGCGCGGGGTTACTACGTGGCCGAAGCTGAGACGGGTGCCGCCGGGTTGGAGGCACTCCATGGTTCGCCTTTCGACCTGATCCTGCTGGACTACAAGCTGCCCGACATGACCGGTCTCGATGTGCTGCGCAAGGTACGAGCGGTGGATAACGATGTGGTCGTCATTATGATGACGGCGTTTTCCAGTATCGAACACGCGGTCGATGCCATGAAGCTCGGAGCCTATGATTACGTCTCCAAACCATTTGAAATGGATCAGCTCCTGCGTACGACGGACAAAGCGCTGGAGACGACCAAGCTGCGCCGGGAGGTCCGTGAGCTGCGTCAGCACATGCAGGAGGCGTATGGCGCCGATCGGATCATTGGCGAATCGCCTCCCATGGTCGAGCTCTACCGCGTCCTGGAGCGCATCGCCCAGAGCAGCTCATCCACGCTCTTTCTCCGTGGCGATTCGGGGACCGGAAAGGATCTGATCGCACGGGTGATTCACTACAACTCGGACCGCGCGGGCAAACCCTTCATGAACATCACCTGTACGGCGCTCTCCGAGACGTTGCTGGAAAGTGAGCTGTTCGGGCACGAGAAGGGCGCGTTTACGGATGCCAAGAGCACCAAGCGAGGTCTTTTCGAGCTGGCCGACGGCGGCACGATCTTCCTCGACGAGGTCGGGGATATGCCGCCCAAGCTACAGGCCAAGCTCCTGCGGTTCCTCGAAGAACGCACATTCCGACGAGTCGGGGGAACGAGCGAGATCAACGTGGACGTGCGCGTGATCGCCGCGACGAATCGGAACATCGAGAAAGCCATCGAGGACGGTGCGTTCCGCAGTGATCTCCTCTACCGCCTCAATGTCGTTCCGATCTACATTCCACCACTTCGGGAACGCGGTGACGACATTAAGCTGCTCGCCCAGTACTTCATCACGCGATTCGCGCGGGAGTTCAAGAAGCCGGTCTCCGGGATCGATGAAGCCGTCTACCGGAAGTTATCGCTCTATCCGTGGCCGGGTAATGTGCGTGAGCTACGCAACGCAGCCGAACGTGCGGTTCTCCTGTTGACGGGTGACACGATCACAACCGACGACATCATGCTGGGGCGTCCCGAGTCGGATCAGTCACCGGGCAAGACCGGTTTCACACTTCCCGCCGAGGGCATCGATCTCCGCGAGCTGGAGGACGATCTTCTCCGGCAGGCGCTCGCCCGCACCAAGAACAACAAGACGCGCGCGGCCAAGCTCCTTCGTCTAAGCCGCGACGCGTTCCGCTACCGCCTGGAGAAGCTCGGCTTGCTCTAGCGCTGTGTTTCACAAGTTTCACGACTATCTGAGCCGCAGGCTTTAGCCTGCGCGAGTTCACGAAGGTCGCCGACGCCACGGCGATCCTGGCCGCGCGCGGGCTTACGCCCGCGGCTCAGGTGAGAATTATCGTCGCGGGATTCATGAAACACGGCACTAACGAGACCTCGGCTTTCCTTCGTGGCGCCGCGTGGTGAACCGAAGACCGTCGTAGGCAAGCTCGATGCCTTGGGGCAATCCCGCGTTCGTCTCCTCGTGCATGAGTTCGTGCGCGATGTGCGTGAAGTAGGTCCGGTTCGCCCCAATCCTGCCGGCCCACTCGATGGCCTGCTCCAGATTAAAATGAGTGGGGTGAGGCGTCCGCCGCAGGGCGTCGAGGATGAGCACGTCGAGCCCTTTGAGGCGTTCCATCGAGTCGTCGGGAATGAAGCTGCAATCGGTGCAGTAGGCGAAATTGCCGAAGCGGAACCCAAGCACCGGCAAGGGACCGTGCATCAGCGGGATCGGGATGACGGTCTCGTCGCCGATGCGCAGCGGCTCCGAGTCGATCGTCTGAAGTTCGAGGTTGGGCCTGCTGTGCGGAGAGTCGGGCGCGGGCTCGAAGGCGTAGGCGAACATGCCCTTGATCCGATCCAACGTCCGCTTCGTACCATAACAGGTTACGAACCGCTTTTGGAGCCAGTTGAAACGGCGAAGATCGTCGAGCCCGACCACATGGTCCGCGTGGTGGTGCGTGAAGAGAACCGCGTCGATCGCATCGATGCCGTTGGCGATGCACTGAAGACGCAGCTCGGGGGCCGTGTCGACGAGAATGTGCTGCTTGCCGATGCGAACGAGGATGCTCGTTCGCATTCGCTTGTCGCACGGATCAGGCGACGTGCAGACGGCACAGTGGCAGCCGATCATCGGCACGCCATGAGACGTGCCGCTCCCAAGCACCACCACTTCGACTCCGCCGTTCTGTTCGCTCATGGAACCTCCGCGCCCCGCAGCGCAAGCCTGTGGCTGAGTCACTCAGGCTGACGGGTCGGCTTTATGATACGCCGCGCATCGTAGCGTGACCACCGCGCGAATCGGGCGGAATGAACGCTGGTGTTGACCGCCTTGGCGCGTAATGCTACGAAACGAACCATGCAAGCGAGAATCGCGCATCTGCTTGGCGTTGGTCTAGTCGTTACGGTTACAGGTTGTGCCTCGCGAACGACAATTGCCCCTGCGGGAGTTGGCGATGCGTGGGAGCAACGCGCCGTATCCGGTCGGCGCTTGGAAACCGACTCCGGTCCGGCGTCCACGCAAGATCGAACTCACCCCGGCAATGGAGCAAGTCGTGTACGGACTCAGCCCATCGCCACGGTCAACGGCAGGGCGATGCAGCGCCATCGGATCGTCGATCTTCTTCTCCGCGCGAATGGAGTGGGGGTTCTGGAACAGCTCGTCGTTCTCGATGCGGCTGCGGAGCTCGCCACGCACAAGGGCCTGACAATCACGCAGGCGGACATCGACCGCGAATATGATGCGGCTCTTCGCAAGCTGGTGGATCCGTTTTCGGGGGCAAGTTCCGGAAACTTTGATCGTGAGGCCGCCGAGCGCACTCTTGAATCCGTGCTGGCCCAGCGCAACATCTCGCGCGAGGAGTTCCGGCTCGGGATGCGCCGACATGCCTATCTTCGGCGAATCGTTGAATCCGAGCTGACCTTCACGCGCGAGCAGCTTCAAGCGGAGCTACAACGGCGATACGGGCCTCGCCTCGAGGTGCGGCACATCCAGCTAGCCTCGCCACGCAGTGCCGCGCGAATCCGCGCACGCCTCGCCAACGGCGAGGACTTCGCCCAACTCGCACGAGAGCACAGCGCGAATCTCATCAGCGCAGAGGCAGGCGGACTCCTGCAACCGTTCTCGGATAAAGACGACGCACTGCCGGCGCTGTTCAGACAGACAGCTTCGTCGCTGAAAGCGGGGGAGGTTTCCGAGGCTGTTCGCGTCGGCGAGTGGTACCATCTGATCAAGCTGGAGCGGCGCATCGAGGCGAAACCGGTCGAGTTGGAACGAATCCGCGGGGAGCTGACGCAAAGTCTGCTCGAGCGCCTGAGTGGCCCAGCCATGGAGAAGCTGTATGAGCGCCTGTTCCGCGAAGCCAAGATCGAGATTCACGACCCCGTGCTTGACGAGGCGTTCAGGAAAGTGCACGCGGACCGAGGAGATTGAGCGTCAAGCTCAAGAAGCAAGATTGGGTGATGCGTTCGGGAGGTCTGCCTCGTAGCGACGGGAGTCCGGATCCCGCGCCGGGGCTGTGGAAGAACCACAGAGGTAGCGAGACACAGGGTAAACGTCAAAACGTCGAAACGTTGGACCGCTTCTCTGTGTCTCGGTGGTATATTGGTCCTGAGAATGTGGCCGGGCTGTTTTCGCCTTGCCCCTGATGATGGCTGCACCGCGCGCCGGGCAGTGATTCCGTCGCTCTGGAACTGTGTGTGATGCGGCGTTAGGATAATCTCTCGAAGACGGCTGTTCCGGTCGTCTACGACATGGGAACTCGCGCAGCGCTGGAGTGGAAGCGTTGGCGATGGCGAAGTGACAAGGAGCGTCATGTGGCTGACCCAAAAGCCTACCCGGCGATTCTACTGTTCGGTGGCCCCGGTTCGGGCAAGGGCACTCAGGGTGTTGTGGTGGGGCAGATACCGAATCTGGTCCATCTTGCGATGGGCGACATCTTCCGCGCCCTCGACAAGAAATCCGAGATAGGCAAGGAGTTCCTGTCCTATTCCACAAAGGGGTTGCTCGTTCCGGACGAGTTGACGGTCCGCGTCTTCCAGCATGACGTGGAAGGGAGAATCAAGGATGGGCAAATCGACCTGACGTATCACACACTGATCCTCGACGGTATCCCCCGAACGGTGAGGCAGGTGGAATTGCTGGTGGACGTGATCGACGTCAAGAAGATCATCCATTTGGTGATGGAAGATCGGGAAGCGTTGATCGTTCGTCTGGCAGGTCGCGCCGCCAAGTCGAAGCGACCCGACGACGCCGATCGATCCGTCATCGAGAACCGCCTTGATGTCTACGAACGCGAGACCGCACCGGTGCTCGGTGCGTACGCGAAAAAGCTGATCCTGCGTGTGAATGCCGATCAGCCGCCGCTTGGCGTTCTGCGCGACATTGCGGATTGTCTGGTCGGTGTCGTGTCGGCCAGGATTTAGATGAGCGGTTCAGATCCAAGCCAGGCAAGCTCTGCGGCGTTCGCCGAGCAATTAGAGACGTTCGCGCGTCAATTCGATCGCCACTACTCGGACTGCCTAACACCGAGTGGTGATGTACCGCCAAGATTGCTCGAAGCGGTCCGCTATTCGGCGCTGGCTCCGGGGAAGCGACTTCGCCCCTATCTGGTCGTGCGCTGCTGCGAACTGGTCGGCGGCGAGAAGTCCGACGCGTGGGGGGCTGCGGCTGCCATCGAATGCGTGCACGCCTTCAGCCTGATCCACGATGACCTGCCGGCGATGGATGACGACGACGTTCGTCGCGGGCGACCCACGTCACACAAGAAGTTCGGGGAGGCGGTGGCGATTCTCGCGGGCGATACGCTGTTGGCGCTGGCCTTTGAGCTGCTTACGAAGGAGATGCGTGACGCGCCGGTGGTACGGGCGGCGGTCGCGGAGCTTGCGATCGGCGTGGGTTGGTCTGGTATGATCGGCGGACAGACCGCTGATATACTCGGCGAGCGGGAAGAGCCGCGGCGCGACCTGGCGGAGTACATCCACGCACGCAAGACCGCGAGGCGC
>JADFOB010000076.1 GCA_022563055.1 Planctomycetota bacterium | reverse complement strand
TCGACACCCATGTGGCTGAAGTCGTGAATGCCCGCTCCGCTTAGACCCGCGTGACCATAGCGGTCATATCGCTGGCGCTTGGCTGGGTCCGAGAGGACTTCGTACGCCTGCGCCGCCTCCTTGAACCTGGGCTCAGCGTCGGGATCCCCCTGGTTGCGATCGGGGTGGTGCTTGTGCGCCGCTCGCCGATAGGCTTTCTTGATCTGCTCCGGCGTGGCATCCCGGTTTACGCTGAGAACGTCGTAGTAATCTCGCCGAACGGCTGTCACACTCATTCCTCAGCAATCCCCACCGGCAGCGCTCGCAACTTCGGAATCCGCTGCCCACGCACGGCGTTTTGGCAGCGTTAACCCGATGGGTTCGTGTGCCACTGCTCTTGAGCAGTGATCTCTGTGGACCGAACCCGGCCTGGCGAAGCTCGGCACTGCTCAAGAGCAGTGGCACACGTCGCAGTCTCCATGCAAGCCACCGAATCACCGTCGGCGCCCGCAGGCATGAAAAGGGGCGGGCGCGCTCGCCCGCCCCGTCTTCAAGCAGTCTGCCGTTCTCTTCCTATCGGACCGCGTGCTCGATTCTCTTCTCCTCATCCTTGAGGTCCGTTACGAGAACCTCCGTCGTGAGGAGCAGACCCGAGACGCTGGCGGCGTTCTCGAGCGCCACGCGCGCGACCTTCGCCGGATCAATAATGGAAGCCTTGAGCATATCGACGAACTCGCCGGTGCAGGCGTCGTAGCCGTAGTTCCCGCTCTTTTCGAGGATCTGCTCTACGATTACGTCGCCTTCGACACCCGCGTTCTTGGTAATCTGGCACGTCGGAGCGCGCAGCGCCTTGAGCACGATGTCCACGCCGAGCTTCTCATCACCCCGCGCCTTGTCACGCGCCTTGGCAACAGCCGGGATCGCTCGCAGGTAGACAACACCACCGCCTGGGACGATACCCTCCTCGGCGGCTGCCTTGGTCGCGTGGAACGCATCGTCCACGAGATCCTTGCGCTCCTTCACCTCGACCTCCGTCGCACCGCCGACGCGGATGATGGCCACCCCGCCGGTCAGGCGAGCCAGGCGCTCCTCGAGCTTCTCACGATCGTAGTCGCTGGTGGTCTTCTCGATCTGGGCGCGAATCTGATCGCACCGCGCTTTGATGTCGCTCTTCTTGCCGGCGCCCTGAATGATCGTCGTCGTATCCTTGGCGATGACGACCTTCTTGGCGGAACCCATCTGATCCAGCGTGATGTTCTCGAGCTTGATTCCGAGGTCTTCGCTGATCAGCGTTGCGCCGGTCACGGCGGCGATGTCGCCCAGCATGGCCTTTCGACGATCGCCAAAGCCCGGAGCCTTCACCGCACAGCAGCTAAAGACACCGCGCATCTTGTTGACCACCAGACCGGCCAGCGCCTCACCCTCGACGTCCTCCGAGATGACCAGCAGCGGCCGACCACCCGACGCAATCGCTTCGAGCGCCGGAAGGAAATCGCGGAGGTTGGATATCTTCTTTTCGTGAATGAGGATCACGGGATCGGCCAGTACGCACTCGAGCGAGGCGGGATCGGTCATGAAGTAGGGCGACAGATAACCCTTGTCGAACTGCATACCCTCGACAATTTCCTTCTCGGTCTCGAGCGACTTGCCCTCTTCCACTTCGACGACGCCGTCGGTTCCAACGGCCTCGAGCGCCTCGGCAAGCAGTTTGCCGATGGTCTTGTCACCATTGGCGGAAATGGTCGCGATTTTCGCCAGGTCGTCATTCGAGCGAACTTTGATCGAACGCTGCTTGATCGACTCGACGGCGGCTGCGACGGCCAGGTCGATCCCGCGCTTCACCGCCATCGGGCTGGCGCCGGCGGAAACGGTCTTGACGCCTTCGCGGAAAATCGCCTCCGCCAAAACGGTGGCAGCCGTCGTCCCGTCACCCACCACGTCGGAAGTCTTGGAGGCCACCTGATTGATCAGCTTGGCTCCCATGTTCTCGAACGGTTGGGGCAGCTCGATCTCCTTGCTCACGGTCACGCCGTCCTTGGTGACGCGAGGCGCGCCATAGGACTTCTGCAGGAGCACGTTGCGGCCGGTCGGCCCCATCGTCACCTTGACCGCATCCGCCAGTTTGGAAATGCCCGTCAGGATCTGCTGACGCGCCTCCTGTGAGAACATCATTTGTTTGGCCATTTTTCGCTGCTCCTTCCAGGGTTAGCGGTTGCCCACGATTGCCAGGATGTCGGTCTCGCGGAGGACAACATACTGGTCGGTTCCAAAGTCGATCTCCGTACCGGAGTACTTGCCGTAGAACACCTCGTCACCGATACCGACGGACATCTCGCCGCGGTTACCGCTGTCGAGCAGCTTGCCCGGTCCCACGGCGATCACGAGCCCGCGCTGCGGCTTCTCGCGGGCGGTATCCGGCAGGATGATCCCGCCGGAAGTTGTCTCATCAGCATCACATGGGTCCAGAAGAACCCGATCGTCCATGGGACGGAACTTGATCTTTTTTGCGATTGCAGTTGCGGTTGCCATTTCTCTTAATTCTCCGTACTAGTTGCCCAGGTTTAGGGGCTTATTTGCCTACATTCCCATGTCCATGTCGTCGCCCATACCCGGTCCGGCCTCAGCGTCGCCGTCCTCCTTGGGCTTGTCCGAAATACACACGTCGGTGCTCAAAAGGATCCGAGCGACACTGGCGCCGTTCTCCAAGGCCACGTTGACCACCTTGGTCGGGTCCATTACGCCGTCCTTCATCAGGTCGGTGTACTCGCCACTTTCCGCGTTGTAGCCGTACGCACCGCTCCGAGCGAGCACCTTGTGCAGCACCACGCCTGGATTGAGCCCTGCGTTGACGGCGATCTGCCGCAGCGGCGCCGCCAGGGCTTCACGAACGATCCGGGCTCCGGTCTTCTCATCGCCCTTGAGCTTCAACTCGTCGATCTTCGCGGCGCATCGAACCAGGGCGACACCGCCGCCCGGTACGACGCCTTCCTCGATGGCTGCCCGCGTCGCGTGCAACGCATCCTCGATGCGTGCCTTTTTCTCTTTCAGCTCGGTTTCGGTCGCCGCCCCGACGTTGATCTGCGCGACGCCGCCGACCAGCTTGGCCCGACGCTCCTCGAGCTTCTCACGGTCGTAGTCGGAGGTGGTCGATTCGATCTCCAAGGCGATCTGCTGGATTCGTGCCTGGATGTCCTTGGTCGACCCGGCTCCCTCGATGATCGTCGTATCGTTGGCGTCGATGCGGATCCTCTTGGCCTGACCCAGATCGCTGATCGAGATCTTGTCCAGTTCGAGACCCAGATCCTTCATGATGGCGGTCGCGCCCGTCAGGGCGGCGATGTCCTGCAGCATGGCCTTCCGCCGATCGCCATAACCGGGCGCCTTGACCACGCAGCATGTCAGGATGCCTCGGAGCTTGTTGACCACGAGCGTGGCCAGTGCTTCGCCTTCGACGTCCTCGGCGATGATAAGCAGCGGCCTCTTCGCCTTGGCTACTTTCTCCAACAGCGGCACCAGCTTGGGGACGCTGCTGATTTTCTCTTCATGGATAAGGATGAACGCGCGATCCAGGACGCACTCGACGGCATCCTGATCGGTGACGAAGTGCGGCGAGAGGAAACCGCGATCGAACTGCATTCCCTCGACAACGTCAATCGTCGTCTCGGAGGTCTTGCCCTCCTCGACCGTAATCACGCCGTCCTTGCCGACCTTCTCGAACGCATTGGCAATGTGCTTGCCGATCGTCTCGTCGTTGTTGGCCGAGATCATGGCGACGGCGATGATGTCGTCGCGCTTAGAGACCTTGACCGGTCGCGACATCTCGCGGAGGCCCTCGACAACCTTCCGGACAGCCTTCTCGATACCGCGGTTCAGCGCGAACGCGTCCGCCCCGGCGGCAATGTTCTTGAGGCCGATCTTGAAGATCGCCTCCGCCAGAATCGTGGCCGTCGTCGTGCCGTCGCCGGCGACCTCGCTGGTCTTGCTGGCGGCCTCTTTGACGAGTTGAGCCCCCATGTTCTCGTACTTGTTGAGGAGCTCGATCTCCTCCGCCACCGTGACGCCGTCCTTGGTCACGGTCGGTCCGCCCCAGCTCTTGTCCAGGACCGCGTTTCGCCCGCGTGGACCCAGCGTCGATTTGACCGCACGGGCGAGCTTCTCGACACCGGTCCAAAGTGCTTGACGGGCGTCCTGCTCGTAGGCCACCTGTTTGACCGTCATATCGCCGTTCTCCTCTTGGTAAGACTACAAACGGTGCTAATTCTCTATCTCGTGGACCCGCCCAGCGCGCCGCCGACAGGCCGGGGCGTAGCAGTGCCCGGCTAACCAATTGCAAGGCACGCGCCACAAGTACACGCTTGACGCGATTGCAGTAACTTGCGGTACAGAAAAGAGTTACGACGAACTTGGTCGACCACCACCGCGCCGGCCACTCCTGCCAGCTTGGCAGATCAAGGCAGGAAACCCCGCGCAGTGTGCCAATTTGACAGCAGCCGAGAGTTCCTCAACCGAGAAGGTCGCCCAAGACACGGCACGATCTGCCAGTAGCGTCCGCCCCCCGTGGCGGCCGTAGAACGGCGAAACCGCGACGACGCTCAACGTCCGCCACGGGGGGCGGACGCTACACGATCACGCACCGAGCCGCAGGCTTTAGCCTGCGCGAGTATTCGATCGCAAGATAAACCTCTCGACCGGCGGGGCTTCGCGCGGGCTCAAGCCCGCGGCTCAGGGTTGGGGGTCGTCGTTCCGGCGGGCTTCCAGCGTTCGAGCCCTCGACTCGAGATCGAAGAACAGGTCGACCTCCGCGTCCGTCATGTCGATATCGCGCCGGGCCATCACCCGCGTCGCCACATCGAGAAGACGCGCCGGATCGCCCTTGATGAGCCCGTCGTCCGTCCACCACCCAAACGAGGGCACGAACTTGGGTGCCGGACGGCTCGAAAGGACATTGGCTGCGAAGCCGACGACGCCGCCGGTCGGAATCGTCGCGTTGATCCCGATCTTGGCGTGATCGGCGATGATGGCTCCGAAGAACGTACGCCCCGTATCCACTTCGACGTTGTTGACCCGAACGCGCACGGGGCCATAGGTGTTCTTCAGATCGGAGTTCGTCGCCCCCGCTCCGATGTTGACCCAACTGCCGACGTAGCTGTGGCCAAGAAAGCCGGCGTGCGGCTTGTTGGTGTAGCCGCTGATGATGCACCCGTCGATCTCGCCGCCGAGTTTGCAGACGGGTCCAATCGCGTTTCCGCCGTGGAGCCAGGCATGGGGGTTGATCTGCGTTCCGGGTCCGATGTAGATGGGTCCTTCGATCACGCTGTGCGCGCCGACGGTGACATTGTGGCTGAGGAAGACGGGGCCCGCCCCGGCATCGATGACCGCCGTCGGATGGATCCGCGCGTCGTGTCCGATGTGGATTTGCTCGCGGCCGTCCACAACAACGCGCGGATCAAGCTTGACGTCGATCGAGGCGTGCTCCGGGCTCCAATCGCTGTTCAAGAGCTCCGCGAGCTTGCCGACGAAATCCCACGGATAGCCGGCAAGCCATCCCGGTGCCTCCACCGTCACCACGCCGCTGACCGCATCGCACCGCTTGGAGGGATCAAGCATGGTGGCGGCGCTGAGTTTCGATGACAGAATCGTGTCACAAACGACGTAGGCGATCTCGTCGCCGATGACGCCGATCGCCGGTGGTGGTGGAAACTTGACCGCTCCGTCAAAGATCCATCGTCCGTTGACCAGGATGGTCGACCCGTCGATTGCCTGGTTGACCGGTGCGCCGCAGCGATGGGCAGCCACCGCCGCGAGCCACTCTCGCGTCCACACACCGCTTACGGGCAAAGCGAGGCACTGTGCGGTTCGGTCCAGAATGATCCTGTGCCCGATGTGGAGCTCGAACACCGTCCGCCAGTAGACCAGCGGCAGAAGCTGGGCGTACGACTCGTCTTCAAAAAGAACGACGGTCTGCATGGCGAGAGTATACCGCGCGACGCAGCGCCTGTACTGGGGTCGCGTCCACGCCTTGGCGGCGGGGCTGCATCCCAAGAAGGGTGGCGAATCTGCGGACGGACGTGTGCGGATCCTGCCGTACTACGGCGTCGTCGCGTATGATGCGTGCCGTGAATGCAGAAGTTCCTGTCGCAGCAGTCTGCCTGGGGTGCGGTTACCGCCTCTACGCCCTCCCCGAGTCCCGATGTCCGGAATGTGGGCGCGTATTCGACCCCTGCAATCCCTCCACGTTCCGAACTCCAAGATCCCGGGCATGGCTATCCTGGACGCCGGTGCTTTGGATCGGGCTCGGTGCCCTAGTTCTGAGCCTCGCGCTGCTGTCCCTGCTTTACATCCTCATTGTCGTCTTCAGCTTCGGAAGCTGACGCTGGTGCGCTGGCGGGCTCAGGGGATCTCTCCGGCTCGAGATAGAACACCATGTCGC
>JADFOB010000075.1 GCA_022563055.1 Planctomycetota bacterium | reverse complement strand
GCGTTGCGAGGAATCAGCGACGGCTCCTTGACGATCATTCCCACGAAGGAATAGGTCAAGGCTGCTCCGGAACGCGCACGTAGCGCCCCTCGAAGATCTCCGCTTCTTGCGGATCGGATCCCTTCACACTCACGCCATGAATCCAATAGGTATCGCCCACGATCTGCTCGTTGAAGGTCTCGAAGCCGTGCTCGCCAATCGTGCGGTGCCAGATGATGTGGCCGGGGCCGATACGCGTGCCGCGATGTTCGGTTCGTTCGCCGATCGGTTTGCCGTCCGGACCGATCGTCCGCAGGCGGCAAATCAGCTTGCCGTCGCGGAGCAGGTTGACGGCGTGGACCGTCTCGATGGAGCCATCGGGCAAGTGGTTTGTGAAGACGGCGCTTTGTTGCCCCGGCCCCGCGGGTTTGTAGGACTGCTCGACACGGATCCGGTAGCGTTCCTCGCCCTGGATGTCGTAGGCAATGAAGTCACCCTTCCACGTCCCGTTCCAAGATGCAAAGGGGTCGGTGCTGGTGTCGGTGCGTCGCGCAGCAATGAGCAGCCCGGCACCGATCACAAGAAAGAACATCAGGGCGGACAACGTGGCACACGTTCGACGCTTGATCATCGTGGATTCCTCCGAAGGTTTTGCGATCGGGCGGATGACCACCCATCAACGGTTGGTCCGTACAGCGGACCTGCTTCGTGACAGAATCGGCGGGCGTTCCTGTTGGGGAATGGCCGCGCAGACTCAGCGGCGCTGCGGCCGTTGTTTGCCGCCCCAGCGGGGCGATAGAGAATAGCCCATCGATTCAGGGCCTGTCGATTTAATTGGAATGGTTCTTGATGTCAATTTCGGGTGGAGGAGCCACACTGGTTACGGTTCGCGACACGCACGATGGTATGGAGGCACACGCCCAGACACATTCCATGAGCGGATGGAACCAGGCTCCGTGGCCGAGGGTGCTTTGTGCTGTTCCGCGAGCCGCTGGCCGACCGAATCTCTGATAATCATTCAGTCCGGCTCTTCGCGATCCCGGCGCGCCGGGACTACATAAAAACAGAGAATGCTCTAGCCCAGCAGGCTGTTGTTGCCGAGAGCTTCAATCATCTTGAGGGCGGCGGGTCCCGCCAGGACGACGAGAATCGCGGGGAAGATAAAGATGATGAGAGGTGCCATTAGCTTGACAGTTGTCTTCTGTGCTTTCTCTTCCGCTGCCTGGCGGCGCTTCGTTCTGAGGGCGGCGGATTGGTTTCGCAGGGCTCGCCCGACGCTGGTGCCGAACCGTTCCGCCTGGTTCACCGTTCCCACGATGGCCTGCATCTCATCAAGACCGGTTCTGGTCGCGAGGTTCGCCAGCGCCTCGGAGCGCGGGATTCCCATTTGGCTTTCCAGCGTGACCATCTGGAGTTCCTCCGCCAGAATCGGATGCACCTTTCCCATTTCATCGCCCACGCGTTGCAGGGCGGCGTCGAGACCCAGGCCCGACTCGACGGAGATCACCAGCATGTCCAGTGCGTCGGGCAGACCGTGGCGGATCAAGCCTTGCCGTTTCGAGATGGCCATGCTGAGCCAGATATTCGGCGCCATGAACCCGAACCCCATTGCGCAGAGGCTGGTCCCCAGCGCGTTGGGGAAGGTCATTCCTTTGGCCCACGCATAGAGCGCGCCGGCGATCCCGAGCAAGATCGCTACGATCGTCTTGCTCGCGAGGAAAGTCGAGGTGACCCGATCGCTGCGAAACCCGCCGCAGGCGAGGCGCATACGGAGCTTGGACACCTCCTCGGGATTCTTCATCATCACGGGGCGCATCGCGATGGGCGCCACCGATTTCATCACGCGTTGCGCAACCGACTCTTTTGCCTGTTGCCGAAGCGCCGCCACGGAGTCCTGCGCTCGCCGACCCGCCATACGCCGCTTGATCGCCTCGGCGTCGTGATCTTTCTTGGGCCACAGGGCGTAGACGATCATCGCTGCACTGGCGACGAGCAAGCCGCCGATTAGGTAAAGATTCACGTCGTGTACTCCCAATGTTGCGCGAGCACCGAGCCCGTCAGTCTGCCGGCTGGCCGTTTAAGAACTCGGCGAAGTTTCCCGACCCCGCACTCGATTGTGCCTGTCTTCCGCCACGGGGTGCGGCGCACCTGCGGCGGCATCTCCGGTCATACCTTGATGTTCACAATCCAGCGTATCATCGCGATTCCCATGAGTTGGAGACCCAGGGCAGCCCCAAGCATCATCTGCCCGTTGGGCGTGTTCAGCAGCATACCGCCATACTCGGGATTCATGTACAGAATCGCGACGAAGACGACGGCAGGAAGCGCAAAGAGCACCCATCCGGACAGTCGACCCTCGGCGGTCAGTCCTTTGACCAGACCTTTGAGTTCGATCCGCTCTCGGATGACGTCGCTGATGTTGTCGAGCACTTCCGCCAGGTCGCCGCCGGTTTGGCGCTGGATGTTGACGGCTGTCACGAAGAACCGCACATCGAGCGAGTCCACGCGATCGGCCATCGCCTCGAGGGCGTCTTCGATCTTGATGCCCAGGTTTTGCTCGTGGTAGACGCGCGCGAACTCCTGGGAGACCGGTGGCGGCATCTGTTCATAGATGAGCTGAATGGCGCCGCCAAGAGCGTGGCCAGCCCGCAACGCCTGGGACATCATGTCGAACACGTCGGGTAGCTGGTTCTCCAGCTTGCTCATCCGTCGGGTGCGCCTGAAATTCAGTGCCAGAAGTGGTAGTACGATGGCCGCCCCACCGCATAGAAGCGCCACAATCAGATTCACGTGGACGGCGAAGAGCCCGACGGTCGTCAGCAGCGCGGCCGCCCCCAGGTTCAGCATCATCTGGGAAGCGGACCAATCGACATCGGCCTGGTCGAGCACCGTCTGGAGTTTGGGGATGAATCTGAGTTTGCCGACCACCGTTTCGGCGAAGGACTTGGTTCCGCCCAGCGCCCCACGTCGCACGATCGATTCGGGCAGCTTCTCCGTTTTGCGTTGACGCTCCTGGAGGCGATCTTCGATCTTCTTCCGGTTGCCCGACCGGGTATCGACGATCACCTGATAGATGCCGTAGAACAGCAGCATCGACCCGATGGACGGGAGGATGTACATCAGGAGATCGGAGGTCGCACCCAGCATCGCAAGTGTCGCCATCTGAACCATTACAGAATCCCGTGTAGGCGTAACCTATGCCGGATCGTCCCTCATAAGAACCCGTCGCTTGAAGAGATCCGGATCCACGTGGCAACCGGAGGTTTCGAGGCGCGATAGAAACGAGGGTCGAATACCCGTAGCGGTGAATTCACCGTACGCCTTACCCGCACCGGTCACGCCCATCTGCTCGAAGGCGAAGATGTCCTGCATGGTGACAACTTCACCTTCCATCCCAGTGACCTCAGTCACGCTCACGATCTTCCTCGACCCGCCGGTCAGACGCTGCGCCTGAACGATCAAGTTGATCGCGGAGGCGAACTGCTGGCGGATCGCGCGAATCGGCAGGTCAAACCCGGCCATCATCACCATCGTCTCGACGCGCGCCATCGTGTCGCGCGTGCTGTTGGCATGAAGCGTGGTCAGCGAGCCGTCATGGCCCGTGTTCATCGCCTGAAGCATGTCGAGTGTTTCGGGTCCGCGACACTCGCCGACCACGATCCGGTCGGGGCGCATACGCAGGCTGTTGATCAGGAGATCGCGGATCGTGATACGCCCCTTGCCTTCGATGTTGGCCGGTCGGGTCTCGAGCCGGACGACATGCGGTTGGCGCAACTGCAACTCGGCTGCATCCTCGATCGTCACGATTCGATCGGTGGGCGGGATGAAGGAGGACAGGTTGTTCAGCAGCGTCGTCTTTCCCGAGCCCGTGCCGCCGATGACCAGAATATTCAGTTGCGCTCGCACACACGCTTCGAGGAAATCGCGGATTTCGGGCGTGACCGACTTGAAGGCGATGTAGTCGTCCCAGGTCACTGGGTCCGCCCCGAACCGGCGGATCGACATACTGGCGCCGTCGATGGCCAGCGGTGGGATGACGGCGTTGACGCGGCTTCCGTCCGCGAGGCGCGCGTCCACCAGCGGGCAGGTCTCATCGCAACGCCGCCCCACGGCGCTGACGATCTTGTCGATCACGTGCATCAGGTGCGCGTTGTCGCGGAACTGGACTTCGGTGAGTTCGAGGTTGCCACCGCGCTCCACGTAGACCTGCTTGGGTCCATTCACGAGAATGTCGCTGATCGTTGGGTCGGACAGGATCACCTCGAGTGGTCCGAGTCCGAATGTCTCATCGAGTACTTCGTCGATAAGACGCTGGCGTTCGTTGTAGTTGAGGAGCGTGTTTTCCTCATCCGCCAGAAGCGAGACGATCTCGCGAACCTGTTGGCGGAGCGTTTCCTCATCGCCGACCATTCGCGGCAGATCGAGCTTGTCAATGAGCTTTCGGTGCAGGCGCATCTTCAGCGCGTTGAACTGATCGATCTTCTCCGTGGAGACCTTCGGTCGTGAAGGCAGCGTCGGTAACGATCCGGATGCGGGCGGCGGCTGTTCCGCGGGCAAACCGGCGCCAGGTTTAGCAGGCGCTTTGGGAGGTAAAGCCGGCGTCTTGGTCCCACCACCCCCGCCACTGATGCGCTTTCCAAACATAGGGATACCCTGCCCTTAGTGCATGGCGTCGAACACGTCGAAACACCACTGTATCTATATCTATCGACCAACGGTGGAGATGAACGAGTCGAGACTCGAACACTCCCGGCGAGCCTTGACCGCATCACCCCATCGCAAGAAGACGGCCGATCAATCCCTTCTTGGATGCCTCTTTGTCATCGGCCCCCGAATCAGCACCGTGCAACCGCTCGGCGATCTCCCGTATCGCCAGACGCACCTTGTTTTTCGGACTATGAATGCTGAGAGGCTCTCCAAGGTTAATGGCGCTGCTGACGGCAGCCCAATCGTCCGGTATGGATGCGAAGGCATCGAGGTTCAGCGTACGCGCGGCATCCTCGATGGACAGGTCCGCCGCACCGCGTCCCGTCCTGTTGGGAATCAGGCGCGTCCGATCCAGGTTGTCACCTTCACTACGCAAGCTATTGAGCAGTCGCGTGGCGTTGCGGATGCACGGGACCAGCAACTGGACAAGAAGTAAGTTGATGTCCGCTATGTCGAGCACCGCTTTGGCACGCATGTCGGTCCGGCTCGGTCCATCGACGACGACGTACTCATTGAGCTGCACCAGGGTCGATAGCAGGCCGACACAGGTTGCCGCCGTGATCGTGTCAGCCTCGGCGAGGCTCGACGGTCTGCTCAATACGCGAAGACCGGTAGCGTGTTTGACAAGGGCGCGATCGATCACTTGCGGCTCAAGCTGTTCCGGAGATTCACAGAGGTCCGATAGCGTGAAAGTCGGTTCAATATCCAAGACCGTGGCCACCTGTCCGAAGCGATAATCGAGGTCAACAATCGTCACATCCCCGCCGGCAAGGTCCGCCAGCTCGACAGCCAGGTTCGTCGCAAGAAGTGTCGCTCCGACACCTCCCGACGCCCCCATCACCGTGATCAGTGTCCCTTGCGGCGCTGTCGTGTCCTGTCGCGCGGCAAGCTTCTCGACCGCTTCGGTCAAGGTATCGATGTCGAGGGGTTTGGGGAGGAACTCCTTCACGCCCGCCCGCATCGCCTTGAGGATGAGCGGTCCGTCCGTCGATTCGGACGTCGCAAAGATCGCCACGTCGCAATAGGTTTTGGCAAGCTCGCTCAGAAGGGGAAGCGTCGCCTCCGGTTCCGGGTCGAGGTTGATCAGGACGGCATCGACATGGAGGCGGCCGACCGACTGGCTGAGCAGCGCGGGCTCATCGGCGACCGCAACCACTCGCACCTTGGACGTAGCCAGCAGCGCAGCGCGCAACGTGTGCGAGGATTCTTCGTCCCGGTCAAGAATGAGGAACCGTACCTCGCGTCCCATCGGCGATGCCAAACTCGCGGCACTCGAACAGCCGGATTGCCCACGCGCGCCCCCGGAAGTTTCAGTCGGACGATAAGCCCGGCAGTCTTACGCCCGGATGCAGGTTCCCCATTCCCCGGCGATTCTACTGGATCACATCGACCGGGCGCGTCCCTCCGAGGCGTCGGAAGGTCTGCTCGAGTTCCACACTATATTCCTCTGTTGAGCCCTCCGCGTGGAAGTGCTCGCCCTGCCCTATATCGGCTATCCGGCTCATCAAGCTCTGATTGGCCCCCAAACCCGGTCCCATGGGCGGAGAACCACAAACGGTTGTCGGACGTTGCCGGCATTCGCGCCTTCCCCTCGCACTGTGAATGAGGCGAAATGCGGGCGGATTCGGATCTCCCATGGCGCGAGTCATCGAGCACGCAGTTATCGGCACAGGCTTGGTGGGCACGGGGCGGGGGCGGGGGCGTAGGAAGACGGGTCGTCGTTTGGACGGCCGCAGCCTCAGCGTGCGCAGATCATCTGGATGGTC
>JADFOB010000074.1 GCA_022563055.1 Planctomycetota bacterium | reverse complement strand
TCGATGGCTTCGATCTCCTCACGCAGCTCCGCCAGCAGGTCGGGATCCTTATAGACCTCCGGATCGCCGAATCGCTCCTGAATGGCAGCGAGTTCCACTTCCCGGTTGATCACCAGTTCTTCCAGTGCCTCGACTGACATGGAATCGTAGGGAGAAGCCTTCGACCGGGCACGCGGCTTCCTTGCCCCTCCGCCCTTGCTCGTCTTTTTCGACTTCGACGACTCGGATGCGGTTTTCGCCCGCTCGTGCTCGAGTTGCTCGATGTAGTAGGAGTAGTTGCCCTCGTAGAGACGATGTCCCTCGGGGCGGATGACCAGCAGTCGGTCAGCTATGCGGTCCAGGAAGTAACGGTCGTGGCTGATGACGAGAATCGTTCCTGAGAATTCCGCCAGGGCCTCTTCCAGCACTTCGCACGACGGGATGTCGAGGTGGTTGGTCGGTTCATCAAGCACCAGCACGTCTGGTCGCTCCGAAATCAGCGTTGCCAGCCGGATTCGTGACCGCTCCCCACCCGATAGCTTGCCGAGCGTCTTGAACACGTCATCGCCGGAAAAACGGTATCTTCCCAGGTAGGACCGCGCATCCTGCTCCGACAACTCGGGGTGGGCGATGCGGATTTCCTCGAGGACGGTGCGCTGGGGATCCAGGTGGCTGCCTTCCTGTGCGTAGTATCCGATTCTCAGGTTCGCATCGAGTCTGAACGTGCCCGATATGGGAGAGACCTCGCCCATAAGGATTCTGATGAGCGTGGTCTTGCCGGTTCCGTTGGGACCGGTGATGGCCAGTCGTTGACCAGCTTGCACCTGAAACGTCATGCCTGAAAAAAGATGCTTGTCGCCGAAGCTCATTGTCAAGTCTTCACAGCGCAGGACGGTTCCGACTTGTGTCGCCGCGGAGTCGAACCCGAGCCTGGTCGTCCGGTGGGTCCGCGAGGTCTCGGTGACGAACTCGCCGGCTCCGAGGCGGCGCTCCAGCCGCGTACGCCTGCCCTGAGCCTCTTTCGTCCGCTGGCCCGACAGGTGCTTGGCGATAAACGCGCGCTCCTTCTTGATGAAATCCGCGTCCTTCTCGAATCGCCGCTGCTCGGTCAGCAGACGAATCTCCTTGACCTTTGCGTAGTTGCTGTAGTTGCCTGGATAGCCGGCCACGCGCCCGTGTTCCACCTCGATGATCCGATCGCAGAGCCGATCGAGCAGGTAGCGGTCGTGCGAGACGATAACCGCCCCGCCACGATGCCTGGCAAGGAATCTTTCGAGCCAGCGTACCGCATCAATGTCGAGGTGATTGGTCGGCTCGTCGAGCAGCAGGAGTTCGGGCTCCTGTAACAGCAGTCTCGCCAGCGCCGCCCGGCATCGCTGCCCGCCCGACAGCAGCGACAGGGGACGCTCGTAATCCTCGGGGCCAAAACCGAGCCCGCCGAGAATCTCGTGCAGGCGAGTCTGGAAGGAGTGCCCCCCGGCTGCGATGAACCGCGTGTTGAGCCGGTCGTACTTGGCCATGAGTCCCGAGAGCTTGGATTCCTCAGTGCAGGACGCCATCCGGTCGGAGACGTCGTGCAGTCCTCGCTCCAAGTCCAGTAGATCCGCAAAGGCACCGGCTACTTCATCGTGCAACGTCTGGTCGAGCAGGATCGCCGGTTCTTGCGGGAGAAATCCGATTTTGAGGTTCTTGGCACGCGTCACGGTCCCCAAGTCCGGGGCAAGCTCGCCAATCAGTATGCGAAAGAGGGTCGTCTTGCCCGCGCCGTTGGGACCGATGAGCCCGACCGTCTCACGCGGGTGTAGGTCAAGAGACACCCCGTGCAGCACGATCTGCTCGCCGAACTGCTTGGTGACCTCATGGACGGTTACGGTGGCCATACGCACATGATAGGGAATTCACGACGCCGCAAGAAGTGGCGCTGCCGCTGGTGTGCCCAAAGGCGGCCCGGCTACGGAAAGTCGGACACCGTTTGGGGCGGGGCGTCGACGACGCGTATGGTACGCATGTAGAGCGTTCGCACCGGACGTCCTTGGTCATCGACCGACGTCGCCATCAGGCGATCCAGCGTTTGGTACGACTCGTCGCCGACGAGGTGCCCGAACACGGCGTACTTCCCATCCCAATCCTTCTGGCGGGTGTTGGAGATGAAGAACTGGCAACTGGCGGAGTCGGGATCGTCCGGAAGCAGCGCCATCGAGACGCTCCCCTTGTCGTGGACATGATCGTTGAACTCCGCCGGAACCCGCCTCCCGTCGAGGCGAATTCCCGAACCGTCGCCTCGCGGACAGCCGCCCTGGATCAGATATCCCGGTTCGACCCGGTGGAAGGTCTTGCCGTTGTAGAAGCCGGACTCGACAAGGTCGATGAAGTTGGCGACGGTCCGCGGCGCCTCCTCGTAGAAAAAGCGGATGGTCAGCGTGCCCTCGTCGGTGACGACTTCCGCTCGTTTAAGCGGCGTGATGTGGAGCACAGACGTCTCGCTGATCGCGCCGCCTCCGTAGGGCGCCCACGTCACGCGGTACTCGCCCGCCGACCGCAAGGTCGGAAAATACTCCCTCAGGTCCAGGAGCGTACCCACCATGCTCTTTGGAGCGATCATCAGGATCGGCGCGCGGGTCGGCGCCCGGTAGCCCACGGGAACCTCCCAGCGACGATTCGCGTGGGTCGTCACGGAGATGCCGCGACCGGACGCCCCGCTGAACACGTGGGTAATGGGCAAACCCATCTCCGGCTGGGGCATATCCGGCTCGGTGCCGGGAACCGTCAGCGTGATGGGTTGATCCGTTGTGTTCTCGATCGACAGATGAACCCAAACGGGCGCACCGAGCGCCATGTAATACGATTTGGGCCGAAGATGGACCTTGATTCCGGATATCGCCTGCCCCTCTCCCGCCGAAACGGAAATAGAGCAGGCAAGGATCACGGCTATAGCGCAGAACCGTTTGGTCAACATGCAACTCCGCGGATACTCAGCGTCCACCAAAAGCCAAACATCGGGGCGGGCCATTGTCGTGTGAATCGCCCACCTGTCCAGCAAGTCCCCAGCCGGCTCCGGTCTGACGGATCGGCGCGCCAGTGCTTTTGAGCCCCGACTCGCCGGGGACGGACTGCACCGAGCTCTGAGCACGAAAAACACTGCTCAAGAGCAGTGGCACACCCAAACAATTAGGCGTGACGATGCAATAGCACACGCCCACGCACGACTACGAAGTTGTACGCCAAGCCTGCTCGCCCGTTGCAGCCGCGAAACGCCCGGCCTATGTCGGCGATGCAGAGGTTATCGGTCATTTGCTGTCGGGGGCGTTGGGCGTTCCTTGCGAACGCCGCAGGTGACGCAAGCAGAATCCAATAGTGCTCCGTCGAGGCTGATCTGATGCGGTGCCCCGTGTGGCACAGCGGCCCTCCGCTGTGTCCGGGCACCCACGCACGTGTAATCTCATACCGACGCATACGTTACGCGCCACAGCCCAGTGAACTCTTCGGTTCGCCTTTCGGTTGGACCAAACCTGTCGCAGGTTTCCAACCGGACCTGTCGCCCGTAGACTGTCCCAAGCCATGACACGAGCAAGAAAGATTCGTCTAACCGACTATGCCAGTTGCGCCGGGTGAGCGGGGAAGCTCCCGATCGGGACGCTCGCGCAGGTTCTGCGCGATCTACCAAAGGCCACCGACCCGAACCTCCTCGTCGGCTTGGACCACTTCGACGATGCGGGCGTGTACCGCCTCGACTCGTCGACAGCCGTGGTGACCACGCTCGACTTCTTTCCACCGCTGGTCGACGACGCCTACGCGTTTGGGCGAATCGCGGCGGCCAACGCCCTGTCCGACATCTACGCCATGGGCGCCCGGCCGATCTGTGCCCTCAATCTCGTAGGCTTCCCCGACAACGATCTACCGATTGACCTCCTCGGCGAGATTCTGCGCGGCGGGGCGGAGCGTGTCGCGGCGGCGGGAGCCGTGATCGCCGGAGGGCACAGCGTTCGTGACACCGAGATCAAGTATGGCCTGTCGGTTACCGGCGTGATCCATCCCGAGCGAATCCTGACCAATGGCGGTGCCCAGCCCGGCGACCGGCTCGTTCTCACCAAACCGATCGGCAGCGGCACGCTGACGACTGCCGCCAAGCAAAACAAGATCGAACAAGCGGACCTTGCCGAGGCGATTGACGTGATGGCCGATCTGAACGCCGGGGCTTGCGAGGCCATGCTCGAGGTCGGCGTTCACGCGGCCACAGACATCACCGGTTTCGGCCTGGTCGGGCATGCGCACGAAATGGCGGCTGCCAGTGGTGTGACGATCGAGCTGGAGACACAGGCTGTACCGCTCATGGAAAGGGCGTTGGAGCTGGCCGGAGCGGGCGTCCTGACGCGTGCGCACACTTCCAACCTGGCTTACCTGGGCGAGAAGATTGATGTGGGCAGCGCGGATAAGACGCTGGTCGCCGTGCTGGCCGACGCGCAGACCTCCGGCGGTCTGCTATTGGCGGTATCCGCCGATCGAGTGGATCGCCTGATTGAGGCGCTCAAGCGTCGCGACACGCGTGCAGCCGCCGCCATCGGCTGCGTCACACCGCAGTCGCAACACACCCTCGTTCTCGTGTGAGCGTGTTCGGCGGGTAGTTCGCTCAACAGTAGCGTCCGCCCCCCGTGGCGGCCGTAGGAGTTCGAATACGCTTCGGCGCTCTACGTCGGCCACAGGGGGCCGACGCTACAAAGTAGGCCGACGCTCAAAGTGGGACCGACGCTACAGAGCCCCGAGCGTCAGCGAGCGGGTTCTCTGGTGCGACGCCGGCATCGGTGAAACCCCGCGCTTGCGCTTGGGGCTCTGATCCGTGCCGCCGGAAGTGTCACGCAGTCCTACCGCCGC
This sequence comes from Planctomycetota bacterium, assembly GCA_022563055.1. The sequence goes on along the minus strand of JADFOB010000074.1, from coordinate 1,695 downwards.
GACGTCCCGAACCCGGCTTGCAGGAACGCTGCCCGATGTCCACAATCGCCACGATGAACCTCTCCGATGATGAAGGTGTCGCACGATTGATCCAGGCAGCCAAGCAGGAGGATCTTGGCGATGGAGACCTGACGACGGCGCTGATGGCGGACGCGGCGGCACCGGCGAGTTTTCGCCTGCACGCCAAGCAGCGCGGCGTCTTTGCCGGATGCGAGGTGGCTGGGCTCGTCGTGGCTGCGTATGACGAGTCCATTCAGATCGAGTGGAGTAACTCGGCGCCTGATGGGTTCGTGATCGAAACGGTTCCGACGGTGCTGGCGACGATTCAGGGGCCGCTGGGTTCCATCCTGTCAGCCGAGCGCGTGCTGCTCAACTTCCTTCAGCGGCTCAGCGGTATCGCCACGGTGACGCGCGAATACGTCGATGCCGTGGAGGATACGACAGCCACGATCTACGACACGCGTAAGACGACGCCCGGATGGCGCGTGTTGGAACGCTACGCCGTCCGGGTCGGGGGCGGATCCAACCACCGCGACGGACTCTACGACGCGGTGCTCATCAAAGACAACCACCTCGCGGGAATCGAAACCGATCGGCTCGCAGCCGCCGTGTTCGAGATGCTCAATCGCTTGCCGCAGTCGGGTCGCCAACCGGCGTTTGTCATGGTCGAAGCTGACGATCTCGCGCAGGTGGCAGCGCTTCTTTCGGTGGTGGGGATCGACGTGATTCTGTTGGACAACTTCTCGTGCGAGGGACTTCGCCAGGCTGTCGCCATGCGCGACGAGTACGGAGCCGGTGGGAAGGTGGCCCTCGAAGCGTCAGGCGGGATCACGCTGCCGATGGTGCGCGAGGTAGCCCAAACCGGCGTGGATCGGATTTCGGTCGGCGCGCTGACCCACTCCGCACCTTCGCTCGATTTGTCCCTGGAGCGCGTCTGATGCTCGCGCCTCCGCTGCTCGCCATGGGACCGTTCGGGTATTTGGGCGACTACGCCGTCTTGTGGGCGCTCTACCTGTCGCTGCTCGTGCATACGTGGTGCTTCTTCCGGTTCTCCCCTAAACATCGGCGTCGCCGCTTTGCGCTCGTCGCGGGCAACCTGCTCGTCTTCGCGTGCATGATGGGCTTGGCTGCGCTCGTCGCGGAGAGTTATCTCCGGTTCCTGAGCGTTCGCACGGATGCCTTTGGCCTGTCACTACCAGCCCGGCGGTGGTTCGCAATCCATACGGAGCTCAACTCGCTGGGTTGCCGCGATGTCGAGTGGATTCGGGAGAAGCCCCACGGCGTTCGCAGGATCGCCTTTGTGGGAGACTCCTTCGCTTACGGATGGGGCATCGAGCGCGTCGAGGACCGCTTTGCCGACCGGATCCAGGCGATGTTTGACGAGCGCTCGCCGGGCAAGTTTCAGGTCATGAACATCGCCAAGCCCGGCTGGGATACCGGTGCCCAACTTCAACCGATCATGCATATGATCGAGGTGTACGGCGTCGACGAAGTCGTACTCTGTTACGTGCCCAACGACGTTGAGAAGTGCATACCGACCACGCCCGAGTTCAATCCCGTCTTGCCGCCGGAGCCGAGGTGGTTCAATCCGGAAGCGTCTTGTCTGCTGGATGACCTCTACCGGAAGTTCTACCTTCCCCGACTCGGAACCGTCGCGGGTTATCACGAGTGGCTCGCGGGTGGCTTCGATGATCC
>JADFOB010000073.1 GCA_022563055.1 Planctomycetota bacterium | reverse complement strand
GGTCGATCCGCATCATCCGCGTATTCGCGGAACAGTGTAACTCCCACACTTACCGCATCACACCACGGCGGCAAGCTGAACTCCTTCTTCGCATCAAAACCCAATTGCGACTGAGACGACTCGAACCTCCACGACCTCTTGGCCACTCGATCCTAAGTCGAGCGATATGGAAACGCAACGGCCTACCACACAAACCCGTATACAGGTGCGAAGCCGCCGCTCGTGAAACCAACCGACAGCGTGTTCAGGTTGGTACCGAGGCTGCGGACCTTCAAGGGCGGTTGGCGGTCGAGGGAACGCGGACGCAAATGGTTCGACGGCGACCTTCAACGGGCTGGGATTCCAGTCGAGAACGATCAAGGCGAAAGTGTCGATCTTCATGCGCTCAAGACGACGTTCGCCAATTGGCTGATGGAGTACGGCGTATCGTCGGGTAAAGCCGATAGGCTGACCCGCCACGGATCGGGTGGTGGCACACGTGTTCGACACTACGTAAAGGCGAGCTACCACGACCCGCGGGCGGAGATTGCCAAGCTGCCGGGACCGCGACCGACATCAGAACGAACTCAAGTCCGAGCCACCGGGACGGACGCCGCAGATTGCCTGCCGGAAAAGGTGGCACTCCCGGTGGCACTTAGGTCCGGCCGGGGGGTCCGTGACAGAATCCGCGGCAGTTTTTCGGGGTTATGATGCGGGTGGGCCGGCCACGGATGGCGGACCCAGGCGTTTCGGTGGTGGTTTCATGGAGGAGCCCAATCATGGCAGCACGGAGCACACGTCAGGAGGCACGGGCGCGGATCCTTTCGGCGTTCAATGCGCAGTTGGATCGAGTGATTCCCCAAGACGAGAACATTCCGTTGAAAGGAGCGACGTTCGCCGATTTCGAGGACCAGGTGGAAACGCTGGCGCAGACGGTGTTACCGGTGGCCTTGGAGGAGCGTGCCTCGTTGGAGTCCAATGCAGAAGTGGAGACGGCGGGCCGATGTCCACACTGTGGTTCGGAGGGTGTGTACCTGGAGAAGGCGGTGACCCAGCCGGAGGTGCGGTCGCGTTACGGGCCGGTGGTCCTGCACAAACAGCACGCACGGTGCCGCTCCTGTGGCGGTTCTTTTTCCCCCTCAGGTTCGTGATTGGGGATTGCCTTGCGAAGTTCCGTTGACGCCGCGGGCCGCAAGGCGAGTTGCGCGAGAAGGTTCGTTGCACTCCTTCGATCAGGCGGCGCTGGCATTGAACGAGGACTGGGGCACGCACTTCGACGGTAAGCAGATTCAGCGTTGGGCGGAAGCGATCGGTCGGACGGTGGTGTCGGCGCGCGATGCGGAGGTGCGTGCCTTCGAGCAGGGAATCCGACCGGCGATGCCGGCAAACGCACCGGCGCTATTGGTGATCGGGATGGATGGTGGTCGCGTGCAAACCCGCGAAAAACAAGGGGGAAACGGCAGTCGGTGGCGGGAAGACAAGGTGGGCGCGATCACGTCGTATCTGCCTGGCGACGGCACGCCGGATCATCGACCCGAGCCGTTAGTGACAACCTATGTCGCTACGATGGAGCGGACCGAGGCTTTTGGAAGGATGCTGCGTGTGGAGTCGGAACGTCGTGGCATGCAACGGGCGGGCACGGTGTTGGTGATGGGCGACGGCGGCAACTGGATCGATCCACTGAGCAAGCGGGAATGTCTCTACGATCAACGGATCGTGGACTACTACCATGCTGTGGAACATCTGTACGAAGCGGCGCGGGCCGCTGTGGGGAAAGATACACCGGAGGCCCAGGTGCTGGTCCGGCAACTGAAGGATCACCTGTGGGCCGGCCGATTGGATGAGGTGATCGCCACATTGAAAGGTCATGCCGATCGTTTGGGTTCGCCTCAAACCGGCGATGGTCCGGAGCATCCGCGTCGAGTGCTGGCCAACAACGTGGGCTACTTCACGACTCATCGACACCACATGGACTATCCGACGTATCGACGAAAAGGTTGGCCGATCGGTTCGGGCGTGACTGAATCAGCCGTGAAGCTGTTTAACAAGCGGGTGAAGGGAACCGAGCAGTTTTGGAGCATCCCGGGCGTCGAAACCATCCTGTCTCTCCGCGCCCTCTGGCTCTCCCCGGATGACCGATGGACCCGCTATTGGAACACCCGACCAGCCCACAGAAAGGCCGCCTAAACTGTCACGGACCCTCACGGGCCCCAGTCGTATTATTCCAGACCCCATCACGCTCCGCCACGCCGTGCAAGTGGACACACCTGCCGGCCAGAACTACAGTGCCCCTCAGCAGCGTCGCTAAGGCGAGGCGTGCGGACTCTCGACCAGGATGCGGCCCATGTTGATATATCGGGCGGGCCTCACACTCGGAGACCCGAGGTGATCGAGCAGTCACGTAATGCGGTGGTTCTGCTGTCGGGTGGGCTGGACTCCGCCACGACGGCTGCGCTTGCCCGCGCGCAAGGGTTTGGGCTATATGCACTTACGTTCCGGTACGGTCAGCGCCATGCGATCGAAACCCAGGCAGCGGCGCGTGTGGCGAAGGCGCTGGAGGTTCGCAAACACCTCATCCAGACGATCGATCTGCGGGCGTTTGGCGGCTCGGCGCTGACGGATGACATCGAGGTTCCAAAATCCGCAAGCGTCTCCGACATGCCCGCCGGCATCCCGGTTACCTACGTGCCCGCTCGCAATACAATCTTTCTCGCCTTCGCGCTGGGATTCGCCGAGGTCGTCGGGGCAAGCGACATCTTCCTCGGTATCAGTTCGGTGGATTATTCCGGCTACCCCGACTGTCGACCGGAGTTCCTCCGAGCGTTCGAACGCGTCGCGCGGTTGGGCACGAAGGCGGGCGTGGAAGGGGCGGCGATCACCATCCACGCTCCGCTGATCGAGATGTCCAAGGCCCAGACGATTCGCGCAGCGGTTCGACTCGGCGTCGATCTGGGATTGACACATAGCTGTTACGATCCGACGGATAAGGGCGTGGCATGTGGTTCCTGCGATAGTTGCCTGCTCCGCCGGAAGGGCTTTCGAGAGGTTGGTATCGAGGATCCGATTCCCTACGTCGCCGCTACGGGCGAGGGGCCGTCGACGGGATAAGGACCATCCCATGTCTCACAAGCGGTGGCCTGTCGTCGAACCAATGTCTAAGATGCCGGCTGACTGTCTATTCCAGGGAAAGCAAGCGCGAAGCGGTTCGCGCGCGGAGTATTCGTGGGGACATCGGATGGGTTTGAGGCAAACGGATGACCGTGGGCTATTCCGCCAACATTCCGCGGTTGGTGAACCGCGCGGGCTAAAGCCCGCGGCTCGGGGGAGGTCTTGTGTCGCGCACGCCGGTCATAGGCGGATGCCTGCCCTGCGTCGATTGTGGCTGCCGGCGTTGGCGCTGTTGGTGACGTGCGCGGGCTGTAACAAGGAGCGGCAGGAAGCCAAGCCAATACCCAAGGCCTTCACCGACGTGGCGGTGGAGGCTGGAATCACGCACACGCATCACAAACCCGTCCTTGACCACAAGCTCGACAACATCATGCCGTGGCTCTGTACCGTCGGCGCGGCTGTGGCTGTGGCGGATTATGACCGCGATGGCTGGGTCGACCTCTACGTCACCGACTCGCGCAAGGGCACGCCGAACTACCTCTACCGCAACAACGGCGACGGAACGTTCACCGACGTGGCGCAGGAGGCGGGCGTAGCCAACCTGAACGGTGAGAACGGCACCAGTATGGATTGCGTCTGGGGAGACTACGACAACGACGGTTGGCCCGACCTTTACGTCCTTCGTTGGGGAAACGACGTACTCTTGAGGAACAACGGGGATGGAACCTTTACCGACACGACAGCCCAGTGCTTCCGCAAACGTGACGGCGCAAAGGGGACCGAGTGGGCCAACGGCAACGCGGTGATCTTCTGGGATTACAATCTGGACGGACGGCTCGACCTCTACGTCGCCAACTACTTCCCGGAGGTCGACCTGTGGCATCTCGAGAATACCAGCATCATGCACGACAGCTTCGAGAAGGCGCGCAACGGCGGGCCGAACTTCCTCTATCGCCAGAACGCCGACGGGACGTTTACCGAGGTCGCCGCCTCGGTGGGACTCGATGATCCGGGGTGGAGCCTGGCTGTCGGCTCGGCGGACCTCAACAACGACGGTTGGCCCGACCTGTACTGCGCGGACGACTTCGGCCCGGATCAACTCTTTATGAGCAACCGAGACGGGACATTCACCAACGTCACGGAAACAGCCATCGGGTTCGACACCAGAAAGGGCATGAACGTCGACTTCGGTGATTTCAACGAGGACGGTTGGCTGGACATCTATGTCACGAACATCACCACGGCGGAGTATTTGCAGGAAGGCAACATGCTGTGGCACAACAATGGGCCTGGACCTGACGGAACGATTAGCTTCACCGACATAGCATTGGAGACGGGCACGTATGATGGCGGTTGGGGTTGGGGAGCCAAGTTCTTTGACTATGACCACGACGGCGACCTGGACCTGATAACGGTCAACGGGTTCATCAGCGCCGGCGAGGGCAACTACTGGTACGACCTGGCTTCGTGGACCGTCAAGGGCGAGGATGCCACCGACGCGCTGAACTGGCCCGCGATTGGAGACCGATCCTTCTCGGGATATGAGAAGACGCGTTTCTGGCGCAACGGCGGCATGTTCTCATTCACGCAGCGCGCCGAGGAAGTCGGTCTCGACAGCGACCGCGACGGACGTGGGATCGCTTTGCTCGACTACGATAACGACGGTGATCTTGATCTGTTTGTCGCCAATCAGGCGCAGCCACCCCACCTCTACCGAAATAATCTCACCGGTTCCAACCGGCGGCTCACCGTGATGCTGGAGGGTGACCCGGCGACGGGGACCAATCGTGATGCAATCGGCGCGCGGGTGACGTTGGTGACGCCGTCGGGGCTTATGTTTCGAGAGCGTGACGGTGGAACCGGATACTGCGGTCAAAGCGATCCGCGCCTGCATTTCGGCGTGGGCGAGGTCGAGCGGATCAAACTTCTCGAGGTGCGCTGGCCCGATGGTGGGCTTCAATACCTCGAAGATGTGAAGACGGATCAGATGGTTACGATTCGTCAGGATCCCTCTCGCTATGCCAGTCAACTGGCCATCAAGGTGGACCTCCCCAAAGCCTTGCCGAAAAAGGATGGGCAGTCCCGACCGGAACTGCCGGTGGTGGATCCGGATGAACTCGAGAAGCACCTATCCGGAATGGAGACGGAGCTTCGCACGCGGCCCAGCGGCTATCTGCTGGCCAGCACATACCGTGCTCGCTGCGCACAGTATGGCAAGCACGATCGGGCGATTCGGTTCTTCCAGGAGTTGGTCAAACAGGATCCCAGCGACTCTCGTATGCGGGTCGAGCTTGGCTGCGCCTATGTGGACAAGATTCCCACATGCGGTGGCGTAGCCGCCATTGTCAGCAAGGGAACGCTCGCTCTTAAGGCACTGAAACACTTGGACCACGTCCTTGGCGAGCAGCCCGATTCCTGGCCGACCACATACTGTCGTGCGATGAACCACCTTCACTGGCCTCGCGCGCTGCGGCATTCCGACATGGCGGCTGTGGATTTCGAGCGATGCCTCAAACTGCAGGCGCGCGACGGAGCGCCCAATTCCAAGACCTATTATGTACGCATCCACATCGGCCTGGGCGATGCGCTGGCGAAGGCGACACACTACGACCGGGCTCGCAAGGCTTGGCGTGCAGGACTCGCGGCGTTCCCCGAATCCGCGGAGCTTAAGGAAAGGCTGGCGATTGAAGACGACCAAGCCGTGCTGGTGTACATCGACTCGAAGCGCTCCCTCCAGAATCCCATCGATACGTCGCTCTCCTTCCTCGACCGCGAACCGTAGCAGCCTGTTGAAGAAGTGGTCGTCCCTGAAAAACTCTCCAAAGCACTATATTTTGAGTCTATAATCGACGGGATGGATGGTATACTTTGCAAGGAAGTCATGGATGATCGACTAAAACCTTGCAATTTCGGACTCGGCATGGAGGCCCTATGAAGCCCAAACCTCAGCCTCGCGATGCGTTGGAACTGTTCCAAGCTCACTTCGACCAGCTTCTCAATCCTGTCCACGAGCTGATCTTGTTGGCCAACAAAATCGACTGGTCCGGTCTGGAAGCTGCGTTCGTTGACACGTACAACCCGGCGAAGTCACGCGGTATCGAACTTCGGTAGTCGTACGTGCGGGTAGGCAAAAGGGCGGCGATCAAAGCCGGTCGCTATGCCCATGCCAGGCAGTTTAAGCGCATGCATCGGCGTCTGCGCAAGTTGCGTACCGATGTAGGCCGGTTGATTCGTGATCTCCGCCGTAAGACGACGGACATGGATCAAGAACTGGTTACGTTGTTGGATCGCGCGGATCGGATTCGTTGTCAACAACCCAAGGACAAGAATAAGCTCTACAGTCTGCACGAGCCTGAGGTACAGTGCATCAGCAAAGGCAAGGCGCACAAGCGTTACGAGTTTGGTCAGAAAGTTGCGGTGGCCACGACCAACCACAGCAACTGGTTCGTGGCGTCGGCACTGATGGAGGGCAATCCGTACGACGGCCAC
>JADFOB010000072.1 GCA_022563055.1 Planctomycetota bacterium | reverse complement strand
GTAGTGAACCGCCTGGGGCGAACGGACCACAAAGTCGAGCAGCAGGAGCGTCGGCGTCAGGAACAGCAGCGTGGCCAGCACCTGAAACCAACGTCGCTTGTACTTTTGGCCCGTGGACCAATCCACGTAGAAGCTCACGAGCGAGAAGATTCCGAGCCCGACGTTGGCGTAGAAGTGCTCTTTCGAGTACCGCCCCAGCAGCGTGTGGCGGTCCCGCGCGATCAGCTCGACGACGTCGCTGGGAATGATCCACAGGAATAGGTTGGCGGTAATGATCAAAGCCAGCCAGATCTTCTGTCGTTTGATTAAGTTCATTATCTGTGAACAAGGTTCCGTTTCGGCGCGCGGTCCCGCAGCGCTGTGTGTCACTGCTGCATTAGTCCGCCGAACGCGGACTCGATGGTCAGTGCCAACCGCACGGTATGCACGGAACACAGAGCAGTGGCATAGGGGAGGATTGTCAACGTTCGCCTAGCTGTCAAGATTGAATGGCAGCGCGGTCAAGCCGTGGTCGACAGATCTCGTCCCAGGACGGTGCGGTTTCGTGCGAAGCTCGCGTGAAGGAGGCTCCTGGGACCGTCGCGCCCTGTTTTCAGACCTCAAACTCGAGTTCGAGGGCGGCCTTATGGTCGGAGACGCGGAAGATGCCGAGCGTGGTTTCCGTGCCCGGCGTGGCTGTGGCGTAGAAATACTCGATGTTGATCTTGGCGTTGGCCAGCGTGCGGGCAAACTTCGCAAAGGAACCGGGCTGGTTGGGTATGGGAACGGCGATCACGGGGACTTCCACGTAGGCTGCCCCGGCGTCGGTGAGGGCCTCCTTCGCGATGGACAGGTTGTCCACGACCATGCGCACCGTCCCGACGTCCACGGTGTCCATCACCATGATCGCCTTGATGTTGACGCCGCGTTCAGCGAGCGTCGCACACAGGTTTGCCACCACGCCTGGCGTGTTCGCAAGGAACGCCGAAATCTGATGTTCTGGTATCGCGCGCACAACCAATCACCTTTCCGCGGTGAACGGCCCCCATCCCGGCCGACGGGCTCGCGTCCAGAGGTCTGGCGCGCCGATCCCGATCCGGGTGGGTCCACACCGCTTACCGAGTACGGATGGTAGCAAACCCGCTATGCCGCGGCAATGCTTGCCTTGCAGGAAACTGCGCCCTACGATTTCGGACGTGGGAATACTGTAGCGCGGGCTGGGTTGTATAGTCTCGGGCGGGCCGCTATCGAGCCTCGTATCAGATAAGACGGTTCAACAAGAGGTTCGCCTTCCCCAAGATGCCGTTCGTAGCCGGAAGAATCAAGGTTGTCAGAGCACCAAGTTTGGGAGTAATGACGCGATGAGTTCGGATTCCATTTCCGTGGAAGCAGCCACACGTAAGCGATATGCGGAGGCGGCGGCGACGGTTCAGCCGGAGCTATGCTGCGCGTCGGGCGGGTATGATTCGCGGTATCTCGAGGCCATCCCGAAGTCCGTGCTCGATGTCGATTACGGCTGCGGCGATCCGTCAAAATGGCTTGGGCCCGGTGAAACCGTGCTCGATCTTGGCAGCGGCAGCGGGAAAATCTGTTTTATCGCAGCGCAGATCGTCGGCGTGGAAGGACGCGTGATCGGCGTCGACTTCAACCCGCCGATGCTCGAACTCGCCAGGAATGCCACAGCGGATTTCGTCCGCCGCATCGGCTACGACAACGTCGAGTTCCGCAATGGCCGCATCCAGGATCTTGCGTTGGACCTCGATGCACTGGGCGCGTGGCTTGGCCAGCATCCTGTGACGACCCCCGAGGATTACCTGGAAATGGACGAGCAGGCCGACCGGTTGCGGCGTACACAGCCGCTGATCGCCGATGACGCGGTGGACGTCGTGATCAGCAACTGTGTCCTCAACCTGGTTCAAGCCGACCAGAAGGAGCGCCTTTTTAGCGAGATATTCCGCGTACTGCGCCGCGGCGGGCGATGCGTGGTCAGCGACATCGTCAGCGATGAGCCGGTGCCGGCGGCGATGCAGGCGGATTCCGAACTCTGGAGCGGTTGCATCAGCGGCGCACTCACGGAGGCGGATTTCATCCGCGCCTTCGAGCGGGCCGGTTTCTACGGGATCGAGCTGGTGGAGCGGAGTCGTGAACCCTGGCAGGTTGTTCAAGGCATCGAGTTTCGCTCCGTGACGGTTCGTGCGTTCAAGGGAAAAGAGGGTCCGTGCTTGGAGCGCAACCAAGCTGTCATCTATCGTGGTCCCTTCAGCGCCGTCACCGATGACGACGGGCACACGCTGCATCGCGGCGAGCGGATGGCCGTCTGCGACAAGACGTTTGGCATCCTCACCTCGCCTCCCTACGCGGAGTCGTTCCACGCCGTGTCCCCGCGCGTGGAGGTTCCGCGGGATCGGGCGCAACCGTTCGAGTGCTCGGAGGGAGCGCTTCGAGCACCTGACCAGACGAAAGGGCGCGACGACCGAGAAACCACCGAACCCAGCGAAAGTTGCAGTGAGGGCAGTTGCTGCTGACGCCGCGTGTCGTCCCTTCTACGGCCATCCGAGCCCCAAGCGCCAGCGCGGCGTTGTGATTCGGCGCGAAACAGGTACCCGTCGCTTGCGCTCAGGGCTCGATTCATCGATCATCCTGACGCGGCATGCCAAACACGTGCACGTCGAACCGATGTGGAGCATCGGGTCGTGATTGGGGCTGCAAACACGGGCCGCAACGCCGCTGAGTCTACGCGGCCATTCACCAACAGGAACATCCGCCGTTTCCGTCACGGACCCGTTGAGAACGGGGCCTGCCATCCGCATCCCAGCCCCCATCCCCATGCCCCTATTTTTACCGGACTCCTCCCTTGGTACGAAACCTCGGTGTCCCGTTCGACGATATTCCCGCCGGCGGACCGGGGCTTCGTTGATTCGATTACACGGCGCGCAAGAGAGAGGCGGACGCATGAGCATCACGAGCATTGAAGGCGCCTCGGCGTTTCAGGCCGCCCGTATCAAGGATCAGATCGGCATGGCCGTGCTCGCAAAAACGATGAGCGTCGCCAAGCAGCAAGGCCAAAACGCCATCGAGTTGATCCAAAGCGCCACGGAGATCATGGAACGCCCACCCAGCAGCAACCATCACCTTGACGTCACGGTTTGACGTCGCTCTCGCTCTTGTGCGCAGCAAACCCTCGCCTTTAGTAGGTTGACGATTGCCGTGTGGGCTTGCGATGTCTACACTGGTATGGAATGACCGAACAACGCTTGCGTGAGCTTCTGGATTCCGTACGGAGCGGCGTTTGCTCGACCGACGAGGCGCTGGCCCGACTTCGTACCATGCCATTTGAGGATGTCGGGTTCGCCAAGATCGACCACCACCGCTCGATCCGCTGTGGATTCCCCGAGGTCATTTACGCCGAGGGAAAATCGCCCGACCAGGTCGCCAAGATCGTCGAGCGATCCGTCGCCGCCGGTGTCAATGTGCTGGCCACGCGTGCTTCCCCGGAGATCTACGCCGCCGTCGCCAGTGGCCATTCCCATGCCGAGTACCATGAGGCTGCTCGCGCGATCACGATTCGCCAGCAAGAGCCAATCCCGTCGGAAGGCACGATCGCAATCGTCTCCGCGGGTACGAGTGATTATCCTGTAGCCCAAGAGGCCTGCGTCACGGTGGAAATCATGGACGGGCGAGCCGAGCTGCTCTACGACGTCGGCGTGGCGGGGATTCATCGACTCCTCCAACATGCGGAAGTCCTGCAAAAAGCCAGTGTCATCGTGGTCGTGGCGGGCATGGACGGCGCGCTTCCCAGCGTCGTCGGTGGATTGGTCGAGTGCCCGGTCATAGCCGTACCGACCAGTGTGGGTTACGGCGCGAGTTTCGGCGGCATCTCGGCGCTGCTGGCCATGCTCAACAGTTGTGCCGCGGGCGTGACCGTCGTCAACATCGACAACGGGTTTGGTGCGGGCTATTCCGCGGCACTGATCAACCGTCGCCGGAGCCCTGCCGACCCGACGAAAGACCAGGCGCCGGTGTAACGTCACAGAGGGTGTGCGAGATCATGGACCACGAGCCGACCATCACGCAGGAGACTCCGCCGCTGCCGCATCGGGCCGACGATGCCCACAAAGGCGAGGTGGGTCGCATCGTTGTCATTGGCGGGTGCGACGATCGTGTGATGATGGTGGGCGCCGTCGCGCTGGCTGCCAACGCAGCCTATCGCAGCGGTGCGGGACTGGTGCAGATGATCGTCCCACACGCCCTGCGGAGTTCCGTGGCGGTCCTGGCGCCGTGTGCCACGATTCGCGCGCTCCCCGATCAACCTGCGGCCCTGCTCGACATGTTGAAAGAGTTTCGTGCGGATGTGCTCGCGCTGGGACCGGGGCTTGGCAACTCGATCACATCTTCCACGCTTATGGAATTGCTCAGCCGCTTTGAGGGATCGATCGTGCTCGACGCCGACGGGTTGAATCTACTCGCCACGACGGAGCCTTTCGAGATTCCCAACGCGCACCGCGTCGTGGTGACGCCCCACGTCGGCGAGATGCACCGCTTGCTGGGCGCCCGCAACCTCGATCGCCCCGTCGAGCAAACGCCGGCGGCGCGCCGCGGGGCCGCCTTGGCTCTGGTCGATGCCTATCACTGCGTCGTTGTTCTCAAGGGACACCACACGATCGTCACCGACGGCAAAAGGCTCTTCCGCAACCAGACCGGCAATGCGGGGATGGCTACGGGCGGAATGGGCGACGTCCTCACGGGCGTCATCGCCGCGCTGATCGGACAGAACCTGGGCTCCTTGGAGGCTTCCATTCTCGGCGTGTACCTCCACGGTCTTGCGGGCGACTTTGCCGCCGAGGAGCTCGGAAGGCGATCGATGACGGCGATGGACGTGATCGAATACCTCCCCGAGGCCTTCTGCGAGTACGAGACCGCAGCTCTGGAATAGGACATTGTGCTTTCTTGCGTTGCGGTTTGTCCATGCACGCAAAGGCCGAGGACCAATGATGCGCTACGTCCGCCACGGGGGGCGGACGCTACCGGTGGATGGAATCCGATTCACCGGGTGCGCTGTCGGGTGATCAGGCTTTGTGCGGTTGTCTTGATTCCCTTGACGGCGGAGGCCAGCGCCTCGCGGTTGGGTGCGAAGTCCATGGCTGTGTCATAGAAGACCTTGTCCTCCTCGATCAGCGTGCACAAAGACGCGGTGAACGACCGCATGCCCTCTTCTTCGCTTGTGCTGATGATCGCGGGGAAGTCCTCGTCCTCCTCTCGGACGATCTTGTCCTTCACGGTCGGATTGTTGAGCAAAACCTCCGTAGCCGGGAAAAGTGTGCCGGCGGTGCACCCTGGAATCAGTCGTTGGCACATGATCGCTTTTAGGCTGTTGGCCAAGGATGAGCGGATGAACGCATGCTCGTCTCGCGGGAAGAACTCGAGGATTCGGCTGAAGGTCTGCTGCGCGTCGCTGCAGTGAAGGGTGCCGAACACCAGATGCCCGGTCTCGGCTGCCTGAATCGCCGCCCCCATCGTCTCGCGATCCCGCAACTCGCCAATGAGGATGCAGTCCGGATCCTGACGCACGACGAATCGCAAGGCTTGAGCGTAGTTGGGCACGTCGATGCCGATTTCGCGCTGCGACACAATCGATTTCTTCGGTTGAAAGACGTATTCGATCGGATCCTCGATGGTGACGATGTGCATGCTGCGGGTTGTGTTGATCAGCTCGATCATGGCCGCCAGCGTGCTGCTTTTGCCGCAGCCGGTAACACCACTTACGAGGATCAATCCCTCGGTGCTCTTGGCGATCGTGCTGCGGTAAATATCGGGAAGGGAAAGCTCGTCAAAAGACGGGATTTTGCTCTGTACGCGGCGAATGGCGGCGTGCGTCTCTCCGGCGGCCCGGAACACGTTGATCCGATACCGGTCCCCCGTGGCCCCGCTCGCCGAGAAATCCATCGCGCCTTGACGCTCATAATCCGCCTCCCGTCCTTTCGGGATCAGGTGCGCGAGCATCTGTTGGATGAACCGGTCGTCCTCGAGCGGCGGCATCTCGAGCTTGCGAAGCTGCCCCGTAATCCGGTAATAGGGGGCGTGCCCGACCTTCAAGTGCAGGTCCGACGCGCCGAACTGAGCCATCCCCGCCAGGAGCTGGTCCATCACCTCTTTTGGATCTTTCGATTGGGACGTCAACGTGACTCTCGCATACTATTGTACCGTCGCACGTCAACCGACGGACGTTCTCGGCGTGCCACTGCTCTTGAGCAGTGCCGGACGGTACCATGCTGGTCGTGCGAAGAGCACTGCTCAAGAGCAGTGGCACACATCCTGCCTCGTGCCAGGGAAGACGGATCATCGGGAGGCTCGCCCTCCCGAAGATGCCGCGCCGCACCCGCAGGTCCATGATGGACGCACCACCCGCAAGAGGCCCTTGTCGGGCTTGAACGGTCCGGATTGCCCGTCGGGGGCGAGCGTGTAAGATGCGGGCGTAAAACCGTCATCCAGGTTCGAACGTCCATGGCAGCAAAGAAACCAGCTCCCCAAGTATTGGCGTTGATCGTGTGCGATCAGATCATCACCGATCGCCTCACGGCAAAGCAGTCGCTGATCGGCATGTTCTCGACGGTCCATGCCACGCGATTCCCGGCATCC
>JADFOB010000071.1 GCA_022563055.1 Planctomycetota bacterium | reverse complement strand
GTGGGTCGGCGAGGTCTGTGTAGCCCAGCCGCCCCCGGCTGGGGGTCTGTCCAGACACAGCGGAGGGCCGCTGTGCCACAAAGGCAACCGTAAAAGGGAGCGCGCGTGGAACGCCCATCCAAAGCACCGCCATACCATGCGAGGGCCGCTCCGCATGGTGGAACGCGGTGGGATTCACGGTAGAATGCCGCACGCCATGCTTGAGACCACGGATCCCCAAAGAAAAACCACTTGCCATGCACGTGGGGAAACTCCCAAGTTCTTTAGAGCATCCAGGATGAAATCGATTCCAAGGCGATGTTCGAAGTGTCTGCTCGCGGCGGCGGGGTTACTCGCCTTGGCGGGTTGGTGTGGGGTGGGAGGCTCGGAAAAAGGAAGCGGCAAGGCAATTGCGCAAGGCGCGCCCGTCCCGAACGACGGCACGAGAACGCCGCCCACGTCGGGGTTCCGCCCGGCTGCGGCGCGTATCCGCGTCCACGGCAAACCCAAACCGCTCTCCACCGGTGCGGTGACCAGCAACTGGGCGTCTTTCTTGGGACCGAATCACAACCTGACGACTCCCGAGACCAAGCTGCTCAAGAAGTTCCCCGCCGACGGACTCAAGCTCGTGTGGGAAATCGAGACGGGAAGCGGTTTTTCAGCTCCGGCGGTGTCCGGTGATCGCGTGGTGTTTTTCCACCGCCTTGGCGACGAGGAAATCGTCGAATGCCTGCACCGCGAAACGGCGGAGCACTACTGGAGCTTTCGTTATCCAAGCGCCTACAGCGACCGATACGAGTTCAATAACGGCCCGCGCAGCAGCCCCGTCATCGAAGGCGATCTGGTGTTCACGCACGGTGTCGAGGGCAAGCTGCACTGCCTTGACCTGACCACCGGCCGCGTCGTGTGGCAGCGGGACACGTCGAAAGAGCACAAGATAACCGCGACGTATTTCGGCGTCGGCTCGACGCCGCTGGTCGACGGTGATCTGCTCATCGTGCAGGTCGGAGCCCCTCCCGGTGGTCCCTGTGTCGTCGCCTACAACAAGAAGACCGGCGACGTAGTCTGGCAAGCGGGCGATCAATGGCAGGCCAGCTACGCTTCGCCGATTCCCGCCGTGATTCACGGCACGCGGCGCATCCTTGTCTTCGCCGGCGGCGACATCGATCCGCCGACCGGAGGACTCCTGGTCATCGATCCGGCGAACGGTGCGATCGAGACGCGATTCCCCTTTCGTAGCCGAAACTATATTTCCGTCAACGCCGCCAACCCCACCGTCGTCGGAAACAGCATCTTCCTTTCGACGTCATATAAGACAGGCTGTGTCCTGCTCGATCTAAAGGAGGGCGGCGGGCACGAGTTGGCTTGGAAGAGCAAAGCGCTCGAGGCCCACTTCGCAACCTCGATCCATGTCGGCGGGTATTTGTATGGTTTCGACGGCGGCAACAAGTACCGTACCGGCCCTACATGCGTGGATGTAACCACGGGCAAGCGTGTGTGGCAGGTGTTTCCCGACTGGTCGGACCCGCGTGACGCCGATAAGGCGGGCAACAAGATCCCGGCCGGTCCCTACCGCGGTTCGATGCTGTATGCGGATGGTGATTTCCTGATACTGGGCGAGGACGGCCACCTCGCCTGGGCCGAATTATCGCCGAAAGGATACAAGGACATCACTCGCACGCGTCTCTTTAATGCCGCCGAAACCTGGACCCCGCCCGTCGTAAGCCATGGCCTTCTCTACGTCTGCCAGAATTCGCGCGACAAGAAAACGGGCACGCCCATGCGCCTGCTGTGTTACGATCTCCGGGATGATCGCTAGGAGTCTGTCCTAGTAATACGGCTTGACACGCACGATATGATGTGGGTTGGCGTGAGGGAACATCGGCACGCTTCTTGAGAACTCCGGAACGATGGAAAGGAAACAGACGTGAGAATACGACAGTTCGGCGTGATCATCGCCCTGGGCTTGTTGGCGCTATCAGCCGGAGCGGATGATTGGCCTCAATGGCGAGGACCACTACGCGATGGCGTCTGGCGCGAGACGGGGATCGTCGAAAAGTTCGATCACTCGCAATTGGAGATCGTCTGGCGCGTGGATGTTGGTGGGGGTTACAGCGGGCCGACGGTTGCGGATGGCCGGGTCTACGTGACCGATCGCCTGACCAAGCCCAAACAGGTGGAGCGCGTCCACTGCTTCGATGCAAAAACCGGAAGCAAGATTTGGACGCACGAGTACGCCTGCAAATACCGTGACGTGAGCTACGAGACCGGACCGCGAGCGTCGGTGACGCTCGATGAGGGCAGGGCTTATTCTCTGGGCACGATGGGCCATCTCTTTTGCTTCGATGCCGCCACAGGCGATGTGCTGTGGAAGAAAGACCTGAAAAAGAAGTACAAGATCAACATGCCCATCTGGGGCATCGCAGCCGCGCCGTTGATCGAGGGCGATTTGGTGATCGTGCAGATCGGCGGGAAGAAAGCCTGCCTCGTGGCACTGGACAAGAAGACGGGCAAGAAGAAGTGGAAAGCGTTGAAGGACCAAGCCTCCTACTCCGCCCCGATCGTGATCGAACAAGCCGGGCAACGGGTTCTGGTTTGTCTGACCGGCGAGCGCGTCGTCGGGCTCGATCCAACATCCGGGAAGCTCTTGTGGGAGGAACCATTCGCACCCACCCGCATGATTATCAGCATCGCGTCGCCGGTTCTGTACGAAGATTACTTGTACGTCACGAATTTCTTCGATGGCTCCATGGTGCTCAAGCTGTCGCAGGACACGCTCGCCGTCAGGAAGCTGTGGCACCGTTTGGGAAAGAGTGAAACCGACACCGACAGCCTCCACTCGATCATTTCGACGCCGTATATCAACGATGGCTACATCTATGGCGTGGATAGTTACGGCGAGTTTCGTTGCCTGGACCTCAACACAGGCGACCGTGTCTGGGAGAGTCTCGATCTTGTGCCCAAAGCGCGCTGGGCCACGGCGCATCTTATTCCCAACGGAGACAAGGTGTGGCTCTTCACTGAAAAGGGCGAGCTGATTATCAGCAAACTCTCGCCGCAGGGCTTCCAAGAGATCAGCCGGGCCAAGCTGATCGAGCCGACGATGGGCCAACTGCCTCGGCGCGGCGGCGTCTGCTGGACCCATCCCGCCTTCGCCGACAAGCACATCTTCGTACGAAACGACAAAGAGCTGCTCTGCGCGAACCTGGCGGCAAGATAGGAACCTGCGGGCGGGAATCTTCCCCGTGCCTACCGAAAACCCGAACGCCTCGTCCCTGTAAGCCGGTTCGCCTGTGCGCGCCGGATTCCCTTCGGATCAAGTTTTCCGGGGTGGGCACTGGTATCGTAGGTGCGTCGGGCGCGTAGAATAGACCGTCCAGTGACCCTTCCCCGTTGGATTGGACGAGGATCGCTGGGTGCGGTCGAAAGAGCGCGAGGTTATGACACACATGCAAAAGGCCGAGTCGGCAACACGGTCCAAGGACGGGGATCGTCCACCCGATCTGCATCTGGTCGAAGCATGGGTCGACGAGCACGCCGACTACCTGTTCCGGTACGCATTGCCGCGGCTGCCGGACCGCCACGCCACCGAAGACGTGCTTCAGGAGACCTTCCTCGCGGCGTTGAAGTCCGTTAACAAGTTCCGTGGGGATTCCAATCCGCGGACCTGGTTGGTCGGATTGCTGCGTCGGAAGATTGCGGACCACTACCGCAAGGCCTATCGCGAGGGCGAGGCGGAGTCCCTCGACGCGACGGACCCGACGATCGATGCCTGGTTCGACAAGAAGGGATCGTGGATCTCGTTGCCCAAACGGTGCGAGCTGGACCCCGCCGAGCTCCTGGAGCGGGCCGATTTCTGGACGGTGGTGCAGCGTTGTTTGCAAGCCCTTCCCGATCGGCTGGCTGAAGCGTTCACGTTGCGCGTCGTGGATAATCAAACGCCCGACGAGGTATGTAAGGTATTGTCCATCACGCCGACTAACCTATGGGTGGCGCTCCATCGGGCACGAGCGCGCCTTCGCGCTTGCCTTGAGGCGAACTGGTTCCAATCCGGCGGCGTTGGGGAAGAATGATGTTATCCTGTAAGGAAGCCACGCGACTCGTTTCGGAGGGGCTCGATCGTGAGCTGCCGTTTTGGCGGCGAATGAGCCTGCGTCTCCACGTGGCCATGTGCCGGGGCTGCTCACGGTACACACGTCAGATCACGACCCTCGATCGAATCATCTCGGACCACTACGGCGCCGACCCGCCCGCGGAGGTTGCCGAAAACGTCTCGCAGGACACCCTGCAGCAAATCAAAGCATCGCTCCGCCATACGGCGCCAAGTACCGACCATCAAAACGGAAAGTAAGGTTTCCGGCACACCGACGACTAACCTTTCCGAAGGCACGCACCTTCGCAGTGGTCCGTCCGGATCGCGTTTCGCGCGGGAACCGGGTGTACGAGCCGAGAAGCCTGATATGAACAAGAAGAGCATGATCGCCGTGGAAGTGGAATCGGTCGACGAGGCGGGTTTCGTCGCGCCGGCGTCGAACGGACAGACGCCTGCGGGCCGGTGGCGGCCCATCCCCGTGGTGTTGTTGCTAAGCGTCTTCGTGGTGGCGGTCTATGCGGCGTATGAGCGCATCGGGACGACGGCCAACGCCAACTCCGTGGAATATACCCAGAATCTCGCCGGTGGATTTCTGGCGGTGGGAATGACCGAGGATCAACCGGGGTTCATAGTACTGTCGGTGCTGGACCAGGATAAGGTCGACGTGAACGCCGTTCAGACGAAGAACCGCGCTGCGGGCACTCACACCGTTGTTGAGGTCCACACGCCACTCGGAACAAAGAGCACTCGCCTCCGAGGCCCGCAGGTCATCCTGGTGACGAAGCAGGGCGCCGTCGAACAATACAACGTTGACTGGACGGTGGAGGAATTCAATACGCTGCGTGAGGCTGCGGACTGCTCTCACGAGGCGGCCATCAAGAAGCACCGGTGTGGCAGACCGTTCACCGACTTGCAGGAGGCGTTCGCCAAGTGGCCGCGTGATCGCGTGCCCGATCGTGTCCGCGCGTTCCTGGAACCGTTCCGGGATCGCCCGAGGCACAAGAGCAAAGGATAAGTGACGTAAGTGGTGTTACCCATGGGTTTTTTCGGAGAAGAAGAATGAGAAAGTATGTAGCGTTAACAGGATGTGCGCTGTTGCTGATGGGATCGAGTTTCGTGTCGGCGGTCCAACCCGAGCCGGCGATGGGCGGATATTGTCCGGTGTGCCTGGTCAATATGGACAAGCTCGTCAAGGGCGACCCGAGCTTCTCGTCCGTCTTCGATGGCCAAACCTATTTGTTCCCGATGGCGAAACAGAAGCGGTTGTTCGACGCCAATCCGGCGGCCTTCGCGCCGGTCCTCGGCGGTGAGTGCACGGTCTGCAAAGTCGAGAAGGGCAAACGAGTTCCCGGCAAGGCCGAGTTCCATACCGTTCACGACGGCCGGCTGTTTCTGTTTCCCGGCGAGAAGCAACAGAAGATGTTCGATCGCGATCCGCACAAATACGTTGATGCCGACTTGGCACTGGGCGGTGCGTGTCCCGTTTGTCTCGTCAAGTCAGACAAGGTCGTGCCTGGAACGCCCGAGTACGCAAGCGTGTACGATGGTCTGCGCTACCTTTTTCCCAGTCCCGATCAGCAGCGTATGTTCGACGCACAGCCTACCGCGTTCATTCCCGCCATGCACGGCCAGTGCACCGTCTGCAAGATCGAGAAGAAAAAGGATGTACCCGGCAAGGCGGAATATCATCTGACGCACAATGGCAGGCTCTATCTGTTCCCGTCGCAGAAACAGCTTGATATGTTCAAAGCCAACCCCGACCGCTACGCCGACGCCGACGTGGCGATGGATGGATACTGCCCGGTTTGCAAGATCGAGATGGGCAAAGATGTGAAGGGCCAGGCGGACTTCGCCGCGGACTACAAGGGCATGCGATACCTGTTTCCAGGGAAAAAGCAGCTCGACATGTTCAAGATCAACCCCATCAAGTACGCGGCGAAATAGGCGCAGCGGCGTTACACCGCCGGGTGGAGTGCGCCTGCGCATGGGGGGCGATCCGGGAGGTCGAACGGTTCGGCCTCCCGGACGCGGCGCGAAAAAGAGCATGGCCTTCGCAAGGCATCCGCGATCCACTTGGAGCTAGTGTTGTGATTCAAACAGACGGTCTCTTATCCGAACCCCGACCGTGAGGGAGGGGCGGTCCTTGCATCGGCCAAGCCGCTTCCTGACGGGCGCGGTTCGGATCAGGATACGCCTCGCCAATTCTGAATCATTATGCTAAGTGCATCGACACAAAGATTGATCCAGCCCTGGACGGGCTTCTCGGGCACGGATTGGAACCGAATCATCCTTTACGGCCCAAAAGCAGGTCTCATTGGATCAATCTTTAACGCGATGCACTTAGTAAGGATTCCGGTCGGCTTGTCCTTGGCGATGTCGCTCAGGGCCGCCCCTACCTCGTTGCGTCGCCGTGGCGTAACGCCACGGGCGGCACAGACCTTGGAGATCACCTGGCGAATCAGCCTGGAGGGTTCGACGATGAGGACCGTGAATCGGCCCTCTTTGCGGTCTGCGGTTGCTTGTCGATTTCCTCGCTCGACGTGCGCTCCGCCTGCATCGTGCGTGGGGTGGAGCGTAGCGTGTTTGACCTGTATA
>JADFOB010000070.1 GCA_022563055.1 Planctomycetota bacterium | reverse complement strand
CGTCGGGGTCGACGGCCTGGCGACGGTCTACCACGCGGGTGATACGGATGTGTTCGGCGACATGACGCTCATCGCGCAGCTTTTTGAGCCCAAGGTCTGCATCCTGCCCATCGGCGACCATTTCACGATGGGCGCTGCGGGTGCAGCCTTGGCTGCCGAAATGCTCCAACCCTCAGCCATTCTGCCGATTCACTACAAGACGTTTCCGCTACTGGCCCAGTCCGCCGACGCCTTTAAGGAGGCCCTGCCCGCGGAGCTCAAAGACCGCCTCATGGTCCCCGCTCCTGGGCAGGAGTTGACCTGGACCGCCTCGGGCATCCAGCCGGCCTGAAAACCGCGCGCCACACAAGACCGACGGCAACGAGGCTCTTGGATCGGGCGTTTCGTCCTACTTAGTGGCGATCCTTGTGCAGATTTGTTTTCAGAGCCCCGACCGTAAGGGAGCGGTCACGACGTTTTCACCGGAACCACTCCCTTACGGTCGCGGCTCTGATCGGGAAAACGTCGCCAACTCCGAGACACTACGCTACGTTCGGATTCGGTCGATCAATACGGCGGCGAGCGTGGCGAACACGAAGATGGGAATCCACGCAGCCAGGGCGGACTCCGTTTCCGTCCGAAGGTTCTGCGCGACGAAGTTCGTCACATAACAAAGCCCGCACGCGATCAGGCATTTCCCGGTGTCGCCCAGGACATCGACCGGTGACCGATCCAGGAAGAAAGGAAGCCCGAGGAATAGCAGCACCATACTGATGATGGGGGCTGTGATCCGAGTATGGCGCGCCTGCATGACCGTGGTCCGGCTGGCTGTTCCCCCTTCTTCCTGGCGGCGAAGTTCGGACAAACTCAAATAACGAATCCACCCCTCCGCCTGGCGGAGTTGGATGGCCTCGGGGCTCAGGTCGCTTTCATAGAATTGGGGGTAGGTTTCGTGGACGCTGTCCCTCGGTCCCAGCGTCGCGCCGTCGTGATGAACGCGGACGATCCGCTTCCCACGCTCCAACCGCCAGCGTCCGCTTTCGCGGAGTTCACCGGGCGGCTCCCAGACAGCCCGATCGGCCTCCCATGTCTCGGTCACCGCGCCGTGCTCTCCGCGCTTCAGCACGAGCAGCCGATGCAGATCTCGCGTCGTGGGATCAAACGCACCGGCACAGAGCAGCGCGTTGTCCCGGTCGTGCAGGAACAGGACTTCGTACGCCCGTTTGCCGTCCGCGTCGTCGTGGTCGCGGGCAAGCAGATGGGCGACCGATGGGATTACCCACTCCGTGTCGATCACCAGCAGGGCGGTGGTCGCCACGCCAAAGCCGATGATGGGTCGGGCAAGGTGATAGAGGCTTACGCCGGACGAGAGAATCGCCGTCAACTCGTTAAGACGCCGCATTCGGGCAATGACCGCCATGCAGGCGAACAGCGTGATGGCGCCCGAGAGCTGTGCGAAGTAGTTGAAGAGGTTGGGCCAGTAGTAGCTCGCGATGTTGGCGACGACCGTCGCGATGGGATACCCCTGCTCCGTGAACTCGTCCATGTTGACGAACATGTCGAGCGTCACGTACAAGCTCATCATCACGCCCAGGCCGATGAGGTAGTTGGCCAACAACGCCTTGAGCACGTATCGATCGATGATGCTGAACATGTTGTCGATCTTCATCCTAACGGCGAAGCAAGCGCGTCAGCGCATAGAAATCCAACGCCGCGACAAGCACAATACCGGTCCACATCATGCCAATACCGAGTGCGTGGGTCGGCGCGTTGTAGGACATCTGTTTGCCCATCACGATCCCGATGATAATCACCAACGACGGAACGAAGCTGATGCCAAAAGCGACCATCACGTGTGAGCCGCGAAAGACGATCCCCAGCGTCGCGCCGAGCAGAACCAGCACGACCACGCTGATGCTGAACGCCAGTCGTTCGTTGAGAGTTCCGACGATCTCGTGAATGGTGCGGATTCGCGCACTCGAAGCCTCGTGCCGGCGCTGCCCCACGGGGTTATCGAGCTGCGACCCCGCGCCCGGATCAAGAAGGGCTTGGTCGGACATGTCCAGGATTTGCGCAACAAGGTCCGAACGGATCGTCACCGGGCCGAACGTTGCCTTGGGCTTTTGCAACCGCGTCGTCCCACGGTCGATGGTCACTTCGTAGGCTTCCACCTGAATCCCGCTCTGGGCAAGCGTTCGCCCGCGTGCCACTTCGAGAATGGCGCGCGCTGCGGTGGCGGTCTGCACACCGCCGCCGCCCGATTCTTCGATCCGCACGTCGTGAAGCTCGATACCCGTACCGTCGGACAGGGGCGCACCGAGTTGGGACGTGATGACGAGCCGCCGATCACCGTCCGCCAGCACGATGCGCCGGTCGTTGTCAAGCCACTCGTCCCAAAGCTCCAAGAAGATGCGGTTCTGTCCGATGGCGAGGCGCAGTCGCTCCATTTTGTCGCGGACCGCCCGCCACTCACCGGGGTTGTTCCAGTAATGAAACAGCTCCCCGAGTGTGAGGAACTTGAACTTGAGCGAGAGAGTCGATGGGATGTCGTTGGGTGGAAGGATGCGCTTGGCCTCTTCAAAAAAGCGCCGTGCCCGCCGATCGTAGAAGCTCAACCCCAGAAGCATTCCTTTGACTTGCGGAGGCTGTGTGTCTTTTGAGAAATCCAGGACAACCTCCTGGGCGGTGCCGTACCGGACCCACTCCTCACCGTCGACTTCCACGAAGGCGATTCCTTTCAGGATGACCCGATTGGAGTTGACGGGATCAACGCTGCACTCGTCGGCGTAGATTCGGAAGCGTCCGCCCAGCGTGATCCCACGCGGACGATCCAGACGCTGTTGCACGAGACTGCCGAAATCGCTGGTCACAAAGGCGTTGAGGTTCCGCACCATGCCGGGAATGAGGAAGTTGCTGAAGGCGAACGTGACCGACGCCGCCGCAATGCTCAAGACCAGCGCGGGCAGAAACAAGACGTGCATGTTGATCCCGCCGCTGCGGCAGGCGACGAATTCGTTGTCTGCACTGAGGCGCCCGTAGGTCGCTGCGGCGCTGAACAGAGCGGCGATCGGGAGCGTCAGCGCCGCCGCGACGGGCAGCACCAGCAGCATCAGGCTGCCCAGTTGTCCGGGCGTAATCTCCCCCAGTTTAATCATCTCCAGCACACCGCCGCCCAGACCGAGCACGCCCGTCAACGCGGCTGCGGTCAGCAGGAACGTCTTGCCCATCTCGCGGAAGATGTAGCGCTGGAGTGTCCACAGAAACGGCATGGTTGAAGCGAGATGGTAGGTATTGCCCGCGACTTTGCAACCACAGCCCGCATGTTAAGTGGGGTGTGACCTTACTCTGTGGCACCGGCGTCTTTGGGGTGAGGCAAGGCGCTTCGCAGCTTGGTTCTTGCACGGGCAAGAGTCGTCACGGACCCCGCCGGTGAAAGCACCAAAGCGACGCAGAGAGAAGAGGAAAACATGGAAACGTCGAAACAAGACACTGGCGCCCTTCTCCTGTTTCAACGTTTCAACGTTTCGACGTTTTCCTCCGTTTCGACGTTTCGACGCTCCCTTACGGTCGCGGTTCGGAATGCGTTTCGATGTTTCGACGTTTGGACGTTTCGACGTTTTCCCGGTGGTGTTTTGGTTTTGAGAACGTGGCCTGAGTGTGGCAGCCGACGTCAATGCCATAACGTGTGGCGTAACCATTTCCGCCTTGCCCCCGATAATGGCCGGACGCCGCGTCGTCGATGCGTTCTGCTACCGCGAATAGTGGCGCTCTTGCGGGACGAGCTCGGCCAATCCGATCCATTCGGCGACCGGGCGCACGCGAATCCGGCGCTGCCCGAATCGCGCGAAGAGGCGAGCATCCACCTGCGCCCGAGGCCCCTCTCCCTCACCCTGTGCGAGAAGCCAGACACGCCTGCCGCTGCGATGGGCGGCCTCGATCCGTGCCATGACGACAGCAATGTCGGCCTCGATCTGCCCCGGATCAGCCAACTCCGCCTCCGCGTTCTCCCAGCACATCTGTCGCTCGTGGGCCGGGGGAAAGGAGATAATCTGCGGGTGGAAGTCCATACGATGCCATTCGTAGAGCATGAACCAGCGGTACAGATTCACGCTGACGACGAGATCGGCTTCCTCCACGAACGCCGCGATTCGCTCTGCCCGTACGCGCTGCACGTGGTAGATGGGTGCAGCGCGGGAAGCCAGACTCATGACCAAGCCACAGGTACAAAGGATCACCGTGATGGCCCCTTGAAGGAAGATTCGCGGGCGTCCGTCGAGCCGGCGCCCGATCGGAGCCGTGTCGACGAGGAAGGCCATCCCCAGAACCATCGCGGGCCAGATCACGACATCGTAACGCCCCACGACGTACGTAGGCGTAAACAGGCATGAATACAAGAATCCGAAAAACAGGAAGAGTAGCCCGTGCACCACAAGGAACTGCGCGCAGCGAGGCGACGTGCCATCCCACTCGTGGATACCCAATGGGCCATCGGAGGGCACACGCTTGATCCACCTGCGCGGGATCATCGCGCTTGCGATCGCAAGCCCGCCCACGAGGATGGCCGGACCAACCAAGACGGCGTAGGCGGCTGGGAAGTTGTAGGCCCCGATGACGTCCAAGGCCGTGTACAACGTGCCCAGGTAGCGAGGGTAGTCGCCCGAAGGGAGCAACGCCCAAAGGGAACGGGCAACCGCCAGCGCGGGCGGATAGCCACGCCATATCTCGTTCAACCAGGCCTTGGGACCGGTTTGGGTGTGCCCAAGAAGGACGAACCAGATCAGCGGGGCAAGCGTCAAAGCCAAACAGGCGTGGGTGATGAACCACTGCCTCAACGCCCGTCTTCGATGATCTGCCACCACGAGCACACCGATCGTTGCCGGCAGCCAAAACAGACTGTAATCGTGGATCAGCACCATGACCCAGGCGCAGACGGCATATCCCAGCCACCACCGCGCTCGCAAGGTCCGCGCCGCTTGGTACAGAACATATAGGCTGATCGTGGCCGCCAGAGCCCACAGCGTATATACCCGCGCCTCCTGGCTGTAATAGATGTGGAGCGGATGGACGCTCGCGATTGCGGCGCCGATCAACCCAACGCGACGGTTGCCCATGCGTGTGCCGACCAGCGCGATGAGAGGGATCGCCAGGCTTCCGACCACCGCTGAAAAGCTCCGGAGTCCCCATGCGGTCTGGCCGAAGACCTCGGACCAGAGGCGCAGCAGGAGAAAGTAGGGCGTGTGGGCCAGTTCCCGCCACGGATCCGGTCCGTCCGCGGGCCAGGCGAAGAGGTGGTGGACGGCGTAGAACGTGCAGCTCTCATCCAGCCACATGTCTCGCCTGGTCAATCCATCGAAACGGAACCAGACCGCCACAAGGGTGATCACACCGAGGGCAATGCCGAACGGGAGTGACCCCATCCCAGCCGAGGGGCGATTGTGGAGTTGTGGTTGATCCATTTTCCTCGACGAGAGCGCCGTCGAATTCCAACCCGCCGCGCGGATCGCGCCTTATCACAGCTTGGTGTAGTGAGTCAAACAGCCGGCCTCTTATCCGAACCCCGACCGTGAGGGAGGCGGGCGTGCCCCAGGTCAGCTTAACGGTTCTCGCAGGCAATCTCACCTGTCGTACGATCAAATGCCCTCCATCGGCCCAAAACGGGCGGGCGGGTGGCCCAGGTTCTTGGAACCTGGGGTCACGATTGCTCCTGGGCAGAGACCAGACCTGGGACACCCGTCCACCCCTCCGTTGGCCAAGAACGGCGTTCTTGGGCTCTTGCATTGATGAGCCCCGAGCGTATAATGCGGGGCTCGTGCGATGTGATCCGCTGGCTACCGGAGTGGTAATGCGATGCCGAAAATGAAGACCCACAAGGGTAGCAAGAAGCGAATGAAGCTGTCGGCAAGTGGCAAGGTGCGCTACAAGCGCTCCTGCGCAGGCCATTTGATGAGTGGCAAGAACGGTGGTCGATGTCGCGCGATGCGGAAGAAATCGGCGCTATCGGGTAAGACGGCCAAGCGAGCCAGGATTGTGCTGGGTAGCAGCTAGTCTTCTGTCAATCTTAGGTTCTGCAGTTGCGTAGAACCTGCACGTGTGCCAACCCGTCAAACCAAGGCTGACAGAGCACTAGGCGTGCGTCGAAGAAACAGGCACCGCACAGCTCAACGGGTTTGGGTAGGGCGTCAAAGAGGAGATCCAAGGTTATGGGAAGAGCGACCTCCGGCGCCGCCCGGCACCGCAAGAAGGTACGTATTCTCAAGCAGGCGCGCGGTTTTCGCGGTGCGCCGGGTAAGCGTTGGCGACTGGCCAAAGAAGCCGTCATTCGATCCGGCGTCAACGCCTATCGGGACCGCCGACTCCGCAAACGCAACTTCCGGGCACTCTGGATCACCAGGCTCACGGCTGCCTGCCGGAGTCGCGGTATCGTCTACAGTCGCTTTATCTACGGGCTGTTGGAAGCAAAGATCGAGCTCAACCGCAAGATGATGAGCGAGATCGCCATCGCCTCGCCCGCAGACTTCGACGCACTTGTCGAAATCGCCAAGCAGCATCAACCCAGGAAAGCCGTAGCCTGACGCCGGCACCGCGCCGCCGCATGATCCCGTGCTAGTGTAGTGCCTCGAAATTGGCGACGTCTTTGAGATCAGAGCCCCGACCGTCAGGGAGCGGTTTGGGGTCACCGTACGGTACCGCTTCCTGACGGGCGCGGCTCTGAACAAACGTCATCTGCGTG